>CAIYMY010000001.1 GCA_903927465.1 uncultured Rhodospirillales bacterium
GATCGAGTGCTGCTTCAGCAGGCTAAAGCAATTCCGCCGCGTCGCAACGCGTTACGAAAAAACAGCAAGAAACTACCTCGCCGTCGTGACAATCGCAGCTACCATACTGTGGTTAAGATAGATAAGTGTCCACACGACCTAAGGCCGGTGTTGAGATGCTGACCAAGAATGGTGCGCTGGAACTGACGCCAAGCGGCATCCGGGTGAACGCCATCCTGCCCGGGCTTGTGCAGACGCCGCTAACAAAACGTCTGTTTGATAATCAGGAGATCCACGCGGCGTTCATGGAGCGTATTCCACAGGGAAGGGCAGCGCAGCCAGACGAAATCGCAGCACCGGCACTTTTCCTGGCAAGTGAGGAGGCCAGCTATATTTCCGGTGCTTCGTTACTGGTGGATGGCGCATGGGCAGTGAGCGGCTATCCAGATATGCGACCTTGGCGCAATTGACGCCGGATGAGGCGGGCGCGAGCCTGATATCCTGGCTTTCGCTGCCTTGAAACCCAACACGCAAATGTCTGATGTTCGTTTTGGCCGTTAGCGACCCAACGAGATTCCGCATTCTTGCATCAGGCCCGAAACATTGCCTCTTGCGGCATTGGCCACGCGAGCCACACGGGCAGAATCCTGTGCTGGCAGGGTGCGTATCAGGCAGGCCGACAAGGCGGTCATGTCTATTGTGCCGCAACCTGCCGCCGCCTGCGCGACGCGACCGCAGAAGGCGCGCCGTTGCTCTGGCGTCTGCTCGGCAAAGGCGCCGCGCAGCGCATCTGTCGCGCTTCCGCCCTGACCGCCTATGCCGGGTAAGCTGAGGCCCTGCGCCATGGCGGAACCTGTTGCGCACAAGAACAGCGTCATCATGACATAAAAACGCATGGGGTGTAGCTTTCGTTGAGAGCAATGAGTCTCGATCGTGAGGACAGATTTGGGCATGACGACAAGGTGATTGCAATGCTGGCCAGTACTGACGTTTCCATCAGAGGCAGCGCCAATTCTCGTTAGACCTAGTTACTCAAGAAAGTGGACGCTTTCCCTGTGCTCTGCAACGAAGCAGCGCCTTGCGTGAAAGCGAAAAGATAGGGGCCAGGACGTCCACTATATGATCGAGACCCTAAGAATTTTTTTCAGTCAGCCAAACCGCGTCAGCGCCAAGTTCGGGCCAGCCAATGGCGCGGCCAGCCCGGGCGGCAGATTCCGAACCCGTTAGGTTGCAATCCCAGCGTGCCGCTATTATGCGCTGGCCCGTGAAATCCCCCGCTGCGTCGGAGACAAGCCACGCCAAGGGAGGGCCCATGACGCTCGGCCTCAGCATTGCATCCCTTGCCCAGCCGGACTCCGCGCCGATGAAAGGCGTATCTGTGGGACCGCCTGGGATCAGGACATTCACGGTTATGCCACTGCCAGCCAATTCCGCGGCCCAAACTGCCGAACTGGCCTCCAGCGCCGCTTTGGTGGCGCCATAGGGCAATACGCGCAGCATGGTGCGGAAGGATGTGGTGTTATTGATGATCCGTCCCCAGCCTGCCTCACGCATCATTGGTACGGCAGCACGCGTCAACAGCATTGGGGCCGTGACATTAATCGCAAAAAAGCGATCCCAGACCGGTGCGCTTAGCTCCTCAAGGCTAGGCAGGCGGGTTTCCGCATCGGGGCGTAGGCTGGATACGCCAATGCCCGCATTATTCACCACCACTTCTACGCGGCCAAAATGGGAGATGGCGGCGGCCATACCGGCTTCGCATCCCTGTGCAGTAGAAAGATCCGCTTCAATTGCGCATAAATCTGGATGGGAACCATGCGCCGCCAGCAACGCATCCAGGCCCTTGGTATCGTAATCAAGCGCAGCAATTCGGTGCCCCGCAGCGAGAAGCGATGCGACCATGGCGCTTCCAATGCCGCCTGCGGCACCAGTAACAAGGACAATGCGGGGTGTTGTTTTAGCCATGGTATCCTCTCGATTTGAGGCCAGCTTAGGCCGCGCCGGTTGGGAGACATAGAGGCCGTCTCACTTTACTGGCCATCGGAGCATCCAAAATCAGCTAGTAATTCTGCTGGCCTGGCGGCGCCTGTTGGCTTTCAGCCACCACCAATCAGCGGCTCACTGCACCAGACCCCAATTCGACAAGACACATGGCTCAACCGTAGGTTTCCGAGCCTACGCCCGCGTTTAAGCCCGTCGTGCGTGTTGGGAATTATCAGCAGCAACCAGCCGCGGCGGCAAACCCAAACTCATGCGGAGAATAGCGTTTCAATCCTCCGCAGTAGATGCGGCGAATATGCCCGAGACAAACGGACGCGGGCGCAGCAGGGCAGGGGAGAGGCCTGGAACCGGCGGCGGCACCCAGTTGAAAAGGAGTGCTACTCGCCCGCTGGCGGCTCTGAGAGGGCGGCCAGGTCGCGGCCACCGTAGTAAACCCCGAGGACCTCCACAGCTTTGGGTGTGACACGATAGACGATCATCGCGCGGCGTTCGAAAGGATGCAGGCGAAGATCGGGGCCAAGGTCTTCTGCCTTGCGGCCCATCTCTGGGAAGGTTCCGAGGCTGAGGCAACTGGCCTCAATACGGTCGATGAAGCCGCCCGCACGGTCGCGGCCGGTCTCGGCGGCGATGTATTCGTAAAGGTCGAAAAGCTGTGCTCGTGCCGCAGGGTGGAAGCGGACACTAAGCGCCATGCGTGTCGGCTTTCACCTGGCTTTGGTGATGGGCGCGGAGGTCTTCGAAAACACGGGCGGCGGGCTGTGTGGGGCGGCCATCATTGGCGCGTTCCGCGAGCTCGGCACGTATGGCGGCGCGGCGCTCGAGATTCGTCGCTTCGGCATCCTCAAGCAGGCGCAGGCCCGCGCGGACAACTTCGCTGGCGTTCTGGTAGCGGCCTTCCGTAAGCTTTTCCTGCACGAAGCGGTCAAAGTGGGGGCCAAGGTTTACGTTGGGCATGGGCGATCTCCATTGATCCCAACTATTGGGTATGCAGCCCGTATGTCAATAGATGTCTTAAATAGACATTTTTGGCATCGCGCCGCAATTTGATGACTGTCCGGCGTCAGCGCCTATGGGGCCAAATTGGCGAACTGAGTTAAGGAGGTTTTCCAGCCCATTTTGACCCTAATGTGCCCGGATGTAGGTCAAAACCCAAAGACCCAGCCGTTCCTTCCCCGCTGCGCAGTAGAAAGGCGCCCTATCACTCAAATAATTATGGATAAATGAGGGATAGATCGCTATTCCATTCCTCATGAAGTGGAATTGGCAGAAGCCAGCCTGGCCGCGCTTCCAATGGGACCAGCGAGCGCTCTCTGAGCGGGAAGGACGGTTTCTACGCGAAGCGGGTGTCGTCGTCGGCGCACTAAAGCATGTCGGAGAGGATCAGAGGTCCAACCTCGTCATCGAACTCATCAGCACAGAGGCTTTGAAAACCTCGGAAATCGAGGGAGAGATCCTCGACCGGGCTTCTGTCCAGTCCTCCCTCCGCCGGAATTTCGGACTGGGCACCGAGGATCGGCGCGTGCCCCCGGCCGAGCAGGGGATCGCCGACATGATGACCGACCTGTATCGGGGATTTGCCGAGCCCCTGACC
>CAIYMY010000002.1 GCA_903927465.1 uncultured Rhodospirillales bacterium
CCGCGATACTTTACAACCTCGGAAACCGCCAAGGCCGACATGCAACGGAAGGAAGACAGATAAAGCCCCTTTGGCTTGTCCATCAATTGATCCGCGACCCAATTGGCGAAGGCGCTGCCCAGATTGCGCCAGCCTTCATGTTCCTTCACCGCGTAGCGCGTATAGACCACATCGAAATCGCCAAGCCGCGCATGATCATAAAGCCGGATCACTTCTTCCGGTGGGTTCTGCAAATCATCATCCATGGTGATCACGTAAGCGCCGCGCGCATGGCGCAGCCCTGACATCACCGCATTATGCTCACCAAAATTGCGCGCATGTTCAATGTATGTCAGCGGCACCGTCGCACTTTGCTGCAAGGCGCGGCAGACATCGCCGGAATTATCCGGGCTGCCATCATTCACCAGCACAATTTCGATCCCGCCTTCGGGGCGCAGCGCCGATAGCGCTTCCACCAGCGCGCCCACCGTGGCCGCACCGCGATAGACCGGAACCACAATGGAAAGACCGACGGGATATTCCTTGCCGGCCGATATCAGGGGCATTGATCTTCTCCGTTCTCAGGGCCGCGTTGCGGTGATCAGGACCGAACCGCCCGCAGGGTAGCGCAGGCCGATCCGGGCCATGAACCGTTCAAGCCCCGTTACAGCGTAGAGCATGGCATCCAACCATGGCGGGAAGGGGGCGACATCGCTTTTGGCCTGATCATCCGATTTCAGGACCTTGCGTTGCAGGATCATGAGCGGCAGCAGCAGCGCATTCCAATAGCGAGTTTCAATGGCGGTGAAGCCGGCATCCGTCAGCAGGGCGCGGGCCTGGCTGGCCGTGAAGCGCCGCGCATTATGCACGCGGATATCATGCGCTGAATGCAGCCACTCAAAGGCCGGCAGGTTCAGCACCAAAGCGCCGCCCGGCTTCAGCACGCGGTGAAATTCGGCCAAAGCCAGGCCCGGTTCCACGGCGCGGTGGCACAGCACATCCAGGCTCACCAGCGCGCCAAAGCTTGCATCGGCGAAGGGCAGGCGATTGGCATCCCCCCCGGTGGTCAGCGCGCCAGATTTGGCGCCGGCGCGTCGCGCGGCTTCCGGGTTGAAATCAAGCCCCATAAGGGCGCGCGTGGCCTTCCCGGCTAGCCGCCGGAGCAGCCCACCCGTGCCGCAGCCGGCATCGAGCAACGCCCCAGGCGCGCCGGGGCGGCGGTGCAAGGCATCAAGGACGCGAAGGTGGAGCGCGCGGTACCACCACATGCGCTCCTCCACCGCATCCATCAGGTCATATTCGGCGGCTTCCACGGGGGCGTGTTTCGCATCGCGGCGGGGCGGGAACAAGGCGCGGCGCGCTTAAGCCTGCCTTATTTGGCTTGCATAGGCCCCCATCTGAGCCGAGACTAAGCCCAATAAACATGCAATCGCCATCATCCTTGCCCGCGCCGCACCGCGCGGGCGCCCTTGCCGGGGCCATGCCAGACCAAGCCGCCAGACGCTGCCTTTCGCATGGCTGAGGCGCCGAAAACCGCGCTCAGTGTGCCGACCGGGGCCGAGACCTTGCGCGGCATCGGCATTATTCTGGTGGCCTATATCGTCATCACCGGCGCCGATGCAGCCGTGAAATGGGCGCTGCCGGAAGTGGGCGCGGCCATGGCCATGATCTGGCGCGGCGTGGTGGGCGGCATCACGGTGGTGATCCTCACGCGCGGGCGGGGGCTTTTCCCGAATAACCGCCGGCTGCTCGCCTGGCGCGGGCTGCTGCATTGCTGCGTTTCCGCCACCTGGTATTGGGCCTGGGCGCAGGGCATGCCTTTGGTGGATTCCTATGCGGTTGCCTGCGCCACGCCTTTGCTGATGACGCTATTTGCCATTCCGCTGCTGGGCGAAAAGGTGGGCTGGCGGCGCTGGACCTCCACCATGATCGGCTTTGGCGGCGTGCTGATCATGTTGCAGCCCTCGGGTGATCTCTGGCGCATTGAAACGGCGGCGCTGCTTGGCGCGGTGGTGCTGATGGCGGTGACGCGCATCTGGACCCGGATGCTCTCGGTCAGTGATGGGCCGGCGGCAATCGCTTTCTGGCTGATGATGGCGCATATCCCGATGGGGTTGTTGTTCCTGCCGGCCTTCCCGTCGCCGTCATTGCTGCCTTCCACCAATACCATGCTGCTGCTGGTGCTGTTTGGCGTCTTCAACGGCATGGCGCATTTGATGTTCGCGCGCGCCTTTGCGCTGGCGCCGGTTTCCGTGCTTGCACCCTTTGAATATTCGCCTTTGCTGATTGGCGGCGTGATCGGCTTTCTGATCTGGGCCGAGGTGCCGGGCTGGACCACGCTTGCCGGCGCGTCCCTGGTGGTGGCGGCGGGGCTTTACAATGTGTATCGCGAACAGGTGAGGCGCGCGCAAGAGCGA
>CAIYMY010000003.1 GCA_903927465.1 uncultured Rhodospirillales bacterium
ATAGAAGCGGCCATTGGCCGGGTCTTCCGCATCGCCGCTGAAGACCAACTGCGCGTAGGACATGACACGGCCGAGCACTTCCTCAATCGCCTCATATTCG
This sequence comes from uncultured Rhodospirillales bacterium, assembly GCA_903927465.1. Taxonomy (GTDB): domain Bacteria; phylum Pseudomonadota; class Alphaproteobacteria; order Acetobacterales; family Acetobacteraceae; genus Neoroseomonas. Next base: position 101 of record CAIYMY010000003.1, read on the forward strand.
GCAATCGCCGCCGCCAGGTCATTGCCTGAAATGGCGGTAAGCTTGCCGGCAAGCCTGGCGGAAAAGGCCCTCGCCTTGGCCTCGGCGCCGTCAAGGTCGCGCATGAGCGTCGGGTCATCCGGCGCCTTGTACAGGTCCGAAAGGTCCCAGACTGGGAGGTTTGCGGCGGCGGCACCGCCATCAAGCGGGGCGCGGAGCGGGGAGGGGATGGTGTTTCTGGTCACCCCTCTCATATAGACCGAAGCGGCGCGCGGCCAAGCGCCAAAGCGGGAGAAGGGGAGGCGAATGCCCTATACGGATCAAGGATGGCCCAATCTGCCGGCCATGATGCTGGCACGGGCGCGGGAATGGCCGACCAAGCCGCTATTTCGCTTCTGGCGCGGCAAGGCGTGGCAGAGCCTGAATTGGGCGGAATTCGCGGGCCAGGTGGCGGCGCTGGCCGCGTTTCTGCGCGCCCAGGGCATTGCGCCGGGGGACCGCGTGCTGCTGGTTTCCGAAAACCGGCCCGAATTCCCCATCGCGGATACCGCCATCATGGCGATCGGCGCGATTACCGTGCCGACCTATGTCACCAATTTGCCGAGCGATCACGCGCATATTCTGCGCGATTCGGGCGCGCGTTTTGCCATTGTCTCAACCGCAGCACTCGCCGCCCGCGTATTGGAAGGCGCTGCCTTGGCCCATGGGCTGGATGGCTTGCTCTGCTGCGAAACCCCGCCCGAGGCGCCGGGGCTTGCGCGCCATTTCTGGGGAGATGCGCTGGCGACCGCAGCCGATCCCTTGGCGCTGGAAGCCGAGACCCATCTGATCGCGTCTGAGGCTTTGGCCTGCCTGATCTATACCTCCGGCACTGGCGGAGCGCCCAAGGGAGTAATGCTGCCGCACCGCGCGCTGCTCGCCAATCGGCATGGCGTGATGGCGCTGGCGGAAAAGCTGGAATTGGATCGCAAGCCTTACCTGTCCTTCCTGCCGCTATCGCATAGCTATGAACATACGGTGGGCGGCTTTCTGCTGCCGTCCTACGGCATGGAAGTGGTCTATTCGCGCGGCGCGGATCGGCTGGTGCAGGAAATGGCGGAAATCCGCCCGGCCATCATGACTGCAGTGCCGCGACTTTTCGAAGTGCTGCGCGCAAGGCTGCTCGGCGCGCTTGAGAAGGAAAAGCCCATCAAGCGCTGGCTGTTCGACCGAGCCTTGCTGCGCGGGCAGCAGCGCATGGCGGGTGCGTCCTTGGGTGTGATCGGCGGCATCGAGGACGCGCTTCTGGAAAAACTGGTGCGCGAGAAAGTGCGCGCGCGCTTCGGCGGTGCGCTGCGCGCTTTGGTTTCTGGCGGCGCGCGGCTTGATCCTGACCTGGCGGCGTTTTTCATCGCGCTTGGGCTGCCGGTGCTGCAAGGCTATGGGCAGACCGAAG
>CAIYMY010000004.1 GCA_903927465.1 uncultured Rhodospirillales bacterium
ACATGGCTATGAACATGATCCGCAACGCAGACGACAAACACAGCCTCAAAGTCAGAAGAAAAAAAGCCGCTCTGAACATAGATTATCTGGGCTCATTACTGTTCAAACCTCAGCAGTAAGCCTTTCAAGCGATTCCCCTGCAAGTCTGGAATTGATGATCTAGCTCAGTAGCAGGCGCTCTGCGCAGCGGTTGGGTAGGTCTCATGCGCTGAATTGGACGCGCGCCACTATGCGTCATTGGATTTGACGTGCTTCCCTGATTAAGGCGCATCACCCCGGCCGGTTCCGGTGCAGAGAAGCCACGATCCATATGGAACGGGAAGGCGCCTGAAGTTCCACCATCCCGAGTTTTGGGGTAACTCCAGACGTCTCCACGATTTCACAGCTAAATGGGTTGTTCATAAGCATCTCGCCTCGAATCCCGTCCGCCCATGACAGACCGGATTGCCAAGCCCCTTCGGTCTTGCCAAAACACTGTCACAAAAGCGTCACAAATTGGGAGGGAGCTTACGATGTTCACCAGAAAATTGGCTTTGGCGGCGATGGCGCTGGGGGTGCTCGGTTTCGGGCAATCCGCGCAGGGGCAGGGCGCGCTGAATTTATATTGCTCGGTACAGAATGAATGGTGCCAGGCGATTATAACCAATTTTCAGCGCGATACGAGCATTCGGGTGAATATGACGCAGCGTGGCTCGGGCGAGAGCCTGGCAGCCATTCGGGCCGAGGCGCAGAACCCGCGCGCCGATGTCTGGTTTGGCGGTACGGGGGACCCGCATCTGGCGGCGGGCGAGGAAAACCTGACCCAGGCTTATGAAAGCCCGAATAATGTCCAATTGCAGCCCTGGGCGCTGACGCAATGGCGCCAATCCCAACAACGCGCCATTGGCATTTATGCAGGTGCGATCGGCTTTGGCATCAATACGGAATTGCTGGCCCGCAAGAACATCGCGCCGCCCGCCTGCTGGGCAGATTTGCTGGATGCGCGCTTCAAGGGCGAAATCCAGATGGCCAATCCAAATTCATCGGGCACGGCCTATGTGGTGATTGCGACGCTTGTGCAGTTGATGGGTGAAGACCCGGCCTTTGATTATCTGCGTCGCCTGCACCCGAACATCAACGCCTATGCGCGTTCTGGCACGGGCCCCATCAAGGCCGTGGCGCGTGGCGAAACGGGTTTGTCGCTTTCCTTCGTGCATGACGCGGTAACGGAACGGAATGCCGGCTTCCCCGTGGCCTATGCGACCCCTTGCGAAGGCACCGGCTATGAAATTGGTTCCATGTCCATCATTCGTGGCGCGCGCAACCTGCCGCAGGCGCGGCGCTTCTATGATTGGACCTTGACCGAAGGGGCGCAGCGCCTTGGCTTTGAAGCCGGCGGGCAATTGCAAACCCCGTCCAACCGCGCGGCACCCTTGCCGCCCAATGCGCCTGACCTTTCGAAAATTCGCCTGATTGACTATGATTTCGCAAAGTTTGGCCAGGCCGCTGAACGGCGCCGGCTGATTGCGCGCTGGGATCGCGACATCGGCGCCCTGCCGCGCTGAAGCAACGGGAACCCTGCGCCATGAAAAAGCCCCTTCGCCTGCTGGCTGGCCTTGCGGCCCTGGCCTTGTCTGCCCTGGCCTACGCCATTGCGCTGCCCTGGGCGTTGCTGACGATCACTGTCTATACCATGGCGCTGGCTGGTGGTTTCGTGCGAGTCTGGGGGCGGGATTGGACGCCCACACTTTCCCATTTCAAGCGCGCCTTTGCCTTGGAATGGAGCGCCAGCGGCGCGCTGATCTTGTCAGGCGGCGCCTGGCATTCGCTCTTTACCACCATCAAGCTTGCTGCCATTGCCGCACCTATCACGGCAGCGCTTGGCTTACTCGCGGCCTGGGTGCTTTCACGCCAGCGTTTTTTCGGGCGTACTGCCTTGGAATTCGCGCTGATGCTGACCTTCGCCGTGCCAGGCACGGTGATCGGCGTTGCCTATATCCTGACCTATAATCTACCGCCGCTTGAAATCACCGGCACAGCGATGATCCTGGTCGCCTGCTTTGTCTTCCGCAATTTGCCGGTTGGTGTGCGTTCCGGCGTTGCCGCCATGAGCCAATTGGACAAATCCCTGGATGAGGCTGCAGTGACGCTGCGCGCTTCAACTTTCAGAAGTCTTCGCACCGTGGTGCTGCCGCTGCTGAAGCCCGCTATTGTCACCGCGCTGGTCTATGCGTTTGTGCGCGCCATGACGACGGTCTCCGCGGTAATCTTTCTGGTATCGGCGCAGTATGAAATGGCGACGGTCTTCATCATCAATCGTGTCATTAATGGCGATTACGGGCTTGCCATTGCCTATTCCAGCGCGCTCATTGTGCTGATGATGGCGGCGATCGGCTTGATCAATCTGCTGGTCGGCAGCCGGCGCCTGGGCCGGCGCCAGGCCACCGCACCGATAGGGGGACGCGCTTAATGACCCATAAGGCCGCCGAGGTCCGGCTTGAAGGCATTGCCAAGCGCTATGGCAAAGTTGAGGCGGTGAAGCCGCTTGATCTTGTCATTGAAGGCGGCACGCTTGTGACCTTGCTTGGCCCATCGGGCTGCGGGAAGACAACGCTGCTTCGCATGATCGCCGGCCTGGAACAGCCAAGCGCCGGGCGCCTGTTCATTGGCGCGCGGGATGTGACGCTGCTTTCCGCGGGCGAACGCAATGTCTCCATGGTGTTTCAAAGCTATGCGCTGTTTCCGCATATGAATGTGCTGGAGAATGTATCCTATGGCCTGATTTCCTCAGGCTTCAACAAGCGTGACGCCGCGACGCGGGCCGAAGCTGCCTTGGAAACCGTGGGTCTGCGTGGTTATGGCGCAAGGCTGCCTTCGGAAATGTCTGGTGGGCAGCAGCAACGAGTGGCGGTGGCGCGCGCGCTGGTCTTAGAGCCGGCGGTGCTGCTGTTTGATGAACCGCTTTCCAATCTGGACACCCGGCTCCGGCGCAGCATGCGCGAGGAAATCCGTGCCCTGCAACAGCGCCTTGGCCTGACCGTAGTGTATGTCACGCATGATCAGGCGGAAGCGCTGGCGGTTTCCGACAAGATTGTGGTGATGCGCAACGCCGAAATCGCGCAAAGCGGCACGCCGGAGGCGCTTTACGCGAGCCCCGAGAATGCCTTTGTCGCGACCTTCATGGGGGAAGCGAACCACGTACGTGGCAGTATCGAAATAATCACCGGTGACGCGGCGCAGGTGGCGCTTAATGCGCTGACGCTTACCTTGCCCCATCGCGGCTTGGGGACTGGGCCATGTGATGTGGTGATCCGGCCTGAGGCAATCCGGCTTTCGGATAGCGGCCCCGGCATCACGGGTCAGATCGCGCGTGCAACCTATATGGGCGCGCATACGGAATACCTTATCACCACTCCCCTTGGGGAGCTTTTCGCCATCCATCCTGACCGGCTTTATCGTCGTCGCGCCGGCAGCGCGGTTATGGTCACGCTGGACCCGGAAGGGGTGGTTCTGGTCCGACCATGATCAAAACCTTGCGACGTGCGATCAAAGCCGCCAAATCACCACGCAATACAAATCACCAGCATAGGGAGAGCACAATGTTCCTTAAAAGCCTTGGCGCCATCGGCCTTGCCGCTGCGCTTGTCACAGCATTGGCTGGCGAGGCTGCCGCGCAAACGCCTTGCCCCTTCCGCGGTTCCTTGGATGAGGCCTATTGCGATGCCAATCGCGACATGGTGGCTGATGCGCCCGCGGATCCAGCGCGCCAGCGTGACCCCTCCACGCTGGTTTTTGCCTATACGCCGGTGGAAGACCCAGCGCTTTACGCCACGCAATTCCGGCCGCTGCTGACCGATGTCGATCTCTGATCCCAATTCCGAATGGCTCGGTCATCTTCAGCCAGTCGGCCTGGTCGTTGCGCTATCGGTGCTATCACGACACGGCCTTGTTCCCGAAGAGCAAGGCCGCGCCGATACTGAAGCGGCGACCAGGTTTCTAGCTGAAAGCGACCACGGTCCCGCCTTGGCTGACCCCTGGGCGTTCTTTTCGCAGATCCTTGGCTGGCGCCCGGCCCAGGTGGCGGGCGCTCCTGGCGGTCCGCCGCTACCGGAGGACCTCTCGGCGTGGCTACCCGAAAGCGAGACGCGGCTTGCACCGAATTGGGCCGTCAAGTCACCAGATGGCGGTTGGCAATTGCTCATCCGCCTTGAAGCACCCGGCGTGGCGCCTGATGCCCGCGGTGCGCTGGATGGCTGGGAGGCGACGCCCCATCAGCGGCTTGAACGCCTGCTGCGCGAAATTGGCGTTCAGACCGGGCTACTTCTGACTGACAAAGAATTGCGCGTGGTGCATGCCCCACGCGGCGAAACGAGCGGCTGGCTCTCCTTTCCACTGCGATCTCTGCGCGGCGTTGCTGGGCGCCCCATGCTGGGTGCGCTCAAGCTGCTGCTTTCCTCCTTCAGGCTTCATAATGACGCGGCAGACCGTCGCCTGCCCGCGCTGCTCAAGGCAAGCAGGGACGCGCAGGCGGAGGTCTCTACCAAGCTCGCCTCCCAAGTGCTGGGTGCCCTGCATGAGTTGCTGCGCGGCCTCCATGCCGCCGACCCTGAGCGCCTCGGGCGGCTCGCAACGCAAAGGCCGGCACATCTTTATGAGGGGCTGCTAACCGTACTGCTGCGGCTGGTCTTCCTTCTCTACGCCGAGGATCGGGACCTTGTGCCCTCGGTCACCGATGCGGAGGCACGGGCGCTCTATGACCAGGGCTATGGTGTGCGGGCCCTGCACGCGCGGCTGCTGGACGATCAAGCCCGCTACCCCGACACGATGGATGAACGGCGGGGCGCCTGGTCACAGCTGCTAGCGCTGTTTCGCCTTATCCATGGTGGCCATGCCTCAGGCTGGATCCGTGGCCGTGGTGGCAAGTTGTTCGACCCCGCTGAGTTCCCTTTTTTGCAGGGGCAGAACGATGCGGCTGACCGCCCCGCGCCGGCGGCGGTTTCGGATGGCTGCATTCTGCGGATACTCGATGGGCTGCTGACTTTGGACGGAGAGCGGCTGTCTTACCGGACGCTCGATGTCGAGCAGATCGGCAGCGTTTATGAAACCGTGATGGGCTTCACCGTCCTGGCGCTGCCGGGCCCGGCCTTAGCCATTCGCGCCGGCAAGAACAATCGCACGCCGGTCTTCCTCGACCTTACCGCTCTAGCAGCAAAGAAGGGAGCTGATCGGGCGAAGTTCCTCAAGGAGGAAGCCGACCGTAGCCAGCTACCAGCTAGGGTTGCCCAGGCGCTTTCCGCGGCGACGACAGCCGCTGAGGTGGCAGAAACGCTGCGTACAATCGTGGACGAGCGCGGCAGTCCAGGCGCCTACACCGCTCCTCCCGGCACGCCGCTGCTGCAACCGACTGATGAGCGGCGGCGCACCGGCAGCCACTACACGCCGCGCAGCCTGACCGAACCGATCGTCCGCCACGCGTTGGAGCCAGCCTTCGAAGGCATCGGCGAGGATGCGCGGCCAGAGGAGGTTCTGTCACTGAAGGTATGTGACCCGGCCATGGGCTCTGGAGCCTTCCTGGTGGAGGCCTGCCGGCAATTGGCAGCCCGGCTGGTCAGGGCTTGGACTAAGCATCCCGGCACACGGCCGGAGATTCCGCCGGATGAGGATGAAGATCTGCTGGCGCGCCGTTTGGTGGCGCAGCGCTGCCTCTATGGCGCGGACAAGAACCCCATGGCGACCGATTTGGCGCGCCTATCGCTATGGTTGGCTACGCTGGCGCGGGACCATGAATTCACCTTCCTCGACCATGCGCTAAAGACGGGCGACAGCCTGGTTGGCCTGACGCGTTCACAGATTGGCGCAATGACCTGGGGCGATGACAGGCAGGACAGCGCGATGTCGGGCTTTGTGCGCGCGCGGGTGGCGGAAGCAGTGCAGGCGCGCGCTGAAATCCGCGATGCCCCGGATGATGTGGCGCGGGCGATCCAGGAAGCCCGGCACCGCGTATTGGAAGGGCGCATGGCGGATGTGCGGGCATTGGGCGATGCCGTGTTGGCTTGCTTCTTCGGCAATGAAAAGCCAAGGGCGCGGGAGGGTGCTAGGCAGCGCTTGGCGGTCATGCCGGGCGGGAATGATGCCATGTGGTCAGAGGTGCGGCGGCTGGCGGCGACGCTCGGCCACGGCGCCCACCCGATGCGGCCCTTCCATTGGGAGGTCGAGTTCCCCGAAGTCTTCACCGGTAACGCGCCGGGCTTCGATGCCATCGTCGGCAACCCACCCTTTGCCGGCAAGAATACGCTTATCAACAGCAATCGCGAATACTTCCTCGACTGGTTGCAAGCAATCCACGCGGGCGCGCATGGCAATGCGGACCTTGTGGCGCATTTCTTCCGCCGTGCCTTCGCGTTGTTGCGTTCCGGCGGGTGCCTGGGGCTGATTGCCACCAACACGGTTGGCCAGGGTGACACAAGGGAGTCCGGCCTACGCGCCGTGATCGCTGCGGGCGGCGCCATCGCGCGCGCCACGCGCCGCCTACCCTGGCCGGGCGAGGCGGCGGTGGTGGTTTCGGTTGTGCATGTACGCAAGGGCGCGGTGGCGGCCCCGATATTGGACGAACGGCCAGTGCGGCGGATTTCGGCCTACCTTGTTGAGGGTGATCTGGATGCATCACCGGCATCGCTGGCCGCTAATGCCGGCACGGCATTCCAGGGCGCAATCTTGCTTGGCTTGGGCTTCACTTTCGATGACGAGGCAGCGGCGAAGGGCAAGGCAAGCCCGGTATCAGAGATGCACCGGCTGATCGCGAAGGACCCGCGCAATGCTGAGCGCATCTTCCCATATCTTGGCGGCGAGGAGGTGAACAACAGCCCGACCCATGCGCATCATCGCTGGTGCATTGACTTTAACGACTTTCCTTTGCAGCGTGACGCTGGCTTGCAGTCTTGGTTTCTCAACGAGGGTTCGGAGGCGTGTGACAAACGACGGAAGGAATGGCGCCGCGTTGGGATCGTGCCGGGCGATTACCCAGGACCAGTGGCAGCGGATTGGCCGGACCTGCTGGAGATTGTGGAGCGGTTGGTAAAGCCGGAGCGTAATCCGCAAAAGCGCGACGCGTTACGTAATCGCTGGTGGCAGTATGCAGAAAAGCGGCCAGGATTGCGCGCCGCCGCGGTAAGCCTCGAACATGTTCTCGTAGTCGCGCAAACATCTCCCCACACAAGTATTGCACGCATCGAGGTGGGCCAAATAGTGGGCCATACAGCCATTGTCTTCGCAACGAGCGCCTTTGCACTGTTTGGTACGCTTCAGTCGCGTGTACACGATGTCTGGACGCGAGCATTCGCTGCCTCCATGAAGGATGACCAGCGTTACTTGCCGTCAGATTGCTTTTCGACCTTCTCGCTTCCGTCACAAACCACTGGCTTGATGGCACTTGGCGAAGCTTACCTTACCCACCGTGCCTCTCTAATGGTTGCGCGCAACCACGGCCTAACCAAGACCTATAATCGCTTTCACGATGCTCAGGACAAAAGCCCCGATATTCTTCGCCTGCGGGAACTCCACCATGAACTCGATCTTGCGGTGTTGGGTGCCTATGGCTGGAATGACCTTGCGGCCGGTGCTGTCCCCGAGTTCCTCACCGAAGCCACGGAAGCCGAACACCGCTACCAGGGCCGCCTCTTCTGGCCTGCCGCCTTCCGCGAGGAGGTCCTCGCCCGCCTGCTAGACCTCAACCGCGCCCGGGCCGAGGAAGAGCGCCATCTTGGCCTCACGCGGTACCGGCAGGATGCCGATGACGACGTGGACGAAAGCGCCGAATAATGGGTCGGCGTGTAACCCTTTATCGTGGCATCCGGGCCAAGGCGGATCAGAAGGACGAAATCGTCAGAACGCATATGCAGGGCGAACTCGGCCCCTATGCTGGAAGTGGGTCAGTCTATTTATTTCATCGCCTGCCGGGAAATGAACGAACTCGGCTCGTCCAATTGGAGAATTTGACGCTGGAGATGACAAGGCCGCGTGATACCCCTGCGACCGGATGGATCTTCGCCTCAGGCGACCTATTGGGCGCCGAGCATTACGCGTTTCACCATGGCGGCCGCCTCAAGGCGTCGGAGGTGCCCCTCGTCATTGAGTTCCAGGTTGATCTCGATGCTCTGGTCGTTGATGGGCGGGACTGCCTCTATACGCTTTCCTACGGGCAGCATCTTCCCGCCGTACGCGCCGCGATTTTGTCCATCTATGGCCCTGCCTGCATCGGGATCATTCAACCAGCGACCGGCCGCGGTACGAGCGAAGCCACCGCGCGCGTTGACTTGGCATGTCAGGATCAAGCCGTTGTGCGGCATCACCTTGCCAATAAGGAAGTCGTGGCTGGACGCTCTGGCACCCTTTTTCGATCGTCGTTCATGCTGCGTCCCGCCGAAGCCGCCCCTATAGTCAAGGGGGTTTGGACCCCAGAGCCACAGCAGCCACGACCAGCCCCCGATCACGTCTTGGCCGACCTAGCGCGGGACATATTTCAACGCTGAAAATGCGCTTGGCAGGCCTTTGCCCCGATCAGACGACCGGAAATAACCTTGCAAATTCTATTTTGCAATTTTTTCTTGCAAATATAATTTTGCAAGAGTATAGGGCTCCGTCACCGGAGGTTCCCATGTCCGCTCCCCTAATCGGTCCCCGCATCAAAACCCGCCGCGAAGAGCTCAAGCTGAGCCAGGAAGAGCTGTCGACGCGCCTAGGCTTCAAGGATCGCCAGACCCTTTCAACCATCGAAACCGGCGAACGTCGCGTCTCGGCTGAGGAACTGCTGCGTGCCAGCCAGTTGCTGCAGAAGCCGGTGGAATTCTTCACCGATCCCTTCCTGTTGGTGGGTGAGGGTAAGTTCTCCTGGCGGCAGGATGGCGTGCCTGGCTTCAAGCTGACTGCCTATGAGGAAGCTGCGGGGCGACTGATTGCGGCCTTCCGTGTGCTCGCACCCGAATTCGGCCAGGCGCCCAATCTGCTGCGCCATCGGCTTGGCCTAGAAAAATCCAGCACCTTTGAAGAAGCGATCGCAGCGGCCGAGGCCTTCGCCGCCGTGATGAAGCTGGGCGACGTGCCGGCGCAGCGCCTCGCCACCGTCATGGAGCAGGAATTGAATATCCTGGTCCTGATGGTCGATCCAGAGGAAGGCGTCTCCGGCGCTGCCTGCAGGCTCCCCAACCTCGATGTTGTACTGATCAATCGTAACGAAGTGCCTGGGCGCCGGCATTACGATTTGGCGCATGAGCTCTTCCATATCCTCACCTGGGACAGCATGCCGCCGGCGCATGTGGAGGATAACAGCACCAGCTCGAAGGATCGTGTGGAGCAGTTGGCGGATAATTTCGCGGCGGCGCTACTCATGCCAGGCCCTGTCCTCGCGCGTTTGGGGTCGTGGAACGATCTGGATAGCGACGCGCTTGTCGCGAAGCTGAACAACACAGCCGAGGAATTGCAGGTGACCGCGGCCGCCCTGAAGTGGCGGCTGGTGACGGCTGGGCTACTCAAGCGGGTCGTCGCGAAGGCTATTGATGATAAGCGCCTACGCAATAATGGCCAAGCAGCCGCGTCGCGCGCCGTTCCTCCACTCTTCTCAAAGAATTTTGTCGAGCTCGTTGCGCGGGCTTTGGAAGAGGGTCGGCTTTCGGTCCGCCGCACCGCCTCTCTGCTCGGCCTCATGGTGGATGATCTGCCAGATGTGTTCGCGGCACACGGCGTCTCGGCCGATGTGGATCTATGACAGGCCATGTCACTCCGAAGCCGCATCATCCTTGTTGACACCAACGTGATCATCGAGGCGCATCGCACGAATGTCTGGCCCTCGCTCACAAAGGCGCTGCGGCTCGAAACGGTGGGAATCTGCGTAATGGAGACCCAAACCGGCGCACAGAACAGGCGACCAGAACAGCGGATCGACGAAGCGGCGCTGCGGGCCTCATTGCGCAATGTGCATGAGGTGTCAGAGCGTGACCGTGCGATAGCGGCGACGCGCGACACGCAGATTGGTTGGCTCGATGCCGGGGAACGTGAACTTTGGGCGCATGCAATCGGCCGCGAGGATGTCTGGCTGCTTTGCGGGCCGGACGCCGCCAGCCTGCGCGTCGGAATCCGGCTTGGCTTCCGCGAACGGCTCACGGCGCTTGAGGCGCTCTGCACGGAGGTCGGCTGCCGGCCGGCGCTTGCCTTGAAGAACCAATACTCACGCGCATGGCTGGAGAAAAAGCTTATGGAAATGGCGATTCAGGAAGGCCGTTGGCCATGAGTGACCAAGCTTTGCCCCCCGCCGCCTTGTCTGGTCCGAGCTTGGACGCAGAGCAGGTGCGTGCTCGCCTCGTGGATGTGCTGCGTCGTGACCTGATCGGCCCTGGCCCCGAGGATGTGGACATCGCGCGGGAGCGTCTAAAGGAGAACCCTTCGCGCTGGTACCTCACGGGCTACCTGGCGCCCGCGCCCGAAACTGCCGGTTTGGCAGCCGCCGAGGCGGCGGACGCTCTGGAGGAGGAAGGTGACCCTGTTTTCGGTGATGATGAAGGCGCAGACCCGGAGACGGGTCGTGCCCGTGCCCAGGATGACGGGCCCGCAGACGAACCTTCTTCGCGCCCCCGGCGACTTCCTTCCTCACTTGGCCTGACGGTTCTGGTGGATGCCAGCGTCCGTGAGGTGGAGGTGACCCTGACCTGGGGGGACTACACCACCATCCCGCCCTTGCCGCCTGAAGTGCTGCTGGATGAGCAAGCGCAGTACGATCCGTCCTTCCGTTCCGTCCAATGGCAGCGTGTGCCGGGTGTTGCCACGGTCCGCCTGCCCGTGCCGGAAGATGGCCGCGGGAACGGGGTGCCGGTCTCGGGTTCAGGTGGCGCGCAGAAACCTGGGGGTGCGCTCGTCCTCGAGGCCCATGCGCGGCCCTATGCTGTTACTGAGCCAGATGGCTCGATCACGCAGCTCCGTGTGCTGACGGTGATGGTGGTGAACAGGCGATTGGCTGCGCGGCGACGCTTTGCCGATGTCGCCATGGCTTTCCAAGTTAGGCTCGATATTCGCTGTGAAGTTGGCCTTTATGCCCGTCATGACCTTTCCGGACTTGGGGCCGCCGACCCGGATGCGGCGTCCGCTGATCTGCATTTCCGCGACGTGGCCGAGTATGGCGTCGGCAGGAACACCTCAGCCGGCTGGGTGTTCGACGAGGACGGTGTTTTGCGCACCGCTCACACCGATTTCCTGCCAACAGCTGAGGTGGAGCGGGTCGAGCCAAATGAGTCTATTGAGGGCGTAGAATTCGGTATGGAGGCGCTGGCGGCGCTTGCCGAAGCCGGTCCCGATCCACTCGCTGACTCTATGCGCGATCTGCCTCGGCTCTATGAGCTTTGGATCAACACCCAGGATGCGGCGGTTACTTCGATCGCCGGGGGAGGGCGTCAGACAACCGCCGGCAAGCTGATCGCAGCCGCACGAGGCGCGCGCGATCGGATCGCCGACGGCATTGCGCTGCTCCGCAGTGACGTGCACGCCCGGCTCGCTTTCCGTGCGATGAATGAGTCGATGGCGCGTGCAGCACGTCAACGCAATGCTGGCCCGGGTGGAGATCCTGCGGCGCAGCCTGCGCCGCGCTGGCGGCCGTTTCAGTTAGCCTTCATCCTGCTCAATCTGCGCGGCCTCCAGGACCGGCTGCATCCCGATCGAGAAATCGTAGACCTGCTATTCTTCCCGACGGGCGGGGGAAAGACCGAGGCCTATTTAGGTCTCGCAGCCTGGACCATCGCACATCGGCGCATCACCAATGGCGGCAACCTAGGCGCCGGCGTCGCAGTGCTGATGCGCTACACTCTCCGTCTGCTGACACTCGACCAGCTGTCACGAGCCGCAGGCGTTGTGTGCGCGATGGAATTGATGCGCGGCGAGACGGCGTGGCAGCACGACGGAAAGCGCCTTCTTGGTGATTGGCCGATTGAAGTAGGGCTTTGGGTTGGGTCGGCCGCTTCCCCAAATCAGGGCACGCTCGGGGGGTTAGTCGAGGTTACTCGGCGATTTGCACGCGTTTTGACTGCTGCTCTGGATCGTGTCGGCCTCTGCTCGGGTGACCCCATATGCTCGGATCACGATCCGGCTGCCGCCTCAGACGACCGGGCTTTGCATGGTGCTGCGTGTCATGGCTGCTTACTCGTCGCTGAAACGAGCTGCGAGGCTCGAAATCTGTTTCTCGACAGGGCCTTGCTGGTAGATACGGTTGGAACAAGGGGGTGCGGCTTCTTTCAGTGAGAGTGCGTTGCCCAGTGTAAGTCTGGGTAGACGAGGGAGTGGCGGCCGCGGGATGCGCATATCGTCGGCGTCGGTGTAGCAACGCTCGCATGGGAACTGGCCAAGGCGGAAGGCTCCCCCAACCTCGGGGTTTAGCCCCATTTTCAGATTTCAGCCCCCACCGCCCTACCAGTCCATTTCCCAACCACGCTGCACCGCAGCAAATTTTTTATCATTTCAGATCAACGCGTTAAACCTTGTTGGAAAAATGGGCCTACCCTCAAGCTTTGGAGAGAATTCGGGGCTTCGGAGAAAAACCGCCGGAACATTCCGCTTGAGCACCCTCAAGCTCGCCATAAAAAGCTTTGTTTTCAAGGGGGTTTAGGTGGTCGCCTGGGGCGCTAACCCGGTTCGGCTAGGTGGCGACTGGAGCGGGCGAAGGGATTCGAACCCTCGACCCCAACCTTGGCAAGGTTGTGCTCTACCCCTGAGCTACGCCCGCTTCTTGGGGAGCGTTTGCCATGAACCCTCGCGGAAGGCAAGACGGCCTCACGTAAAGAGTCCCATGATTGAACCAACCCCTCCGTGCCAAGAAGGCTGAGACAAAAAGCTCTTGTGTAAATAGACTTGAGGGCGCGCAAGATTCGCCATGGCATCTCAAGGGTTTTATGCGAATCGCCCAGCACCTGTCGTGCGGCATCACTGCCCGATCAGGCGGCGCTTCCTGAACGCCAAGGGCGTGAATGGCATCTTAATACAATCCCGCGGCGATCCGCGCTAAGCTAATCCCATGCAAGAAACGCCGCGCGCTGCCAAACATCCGGGCTCGGGCCAAACCACTGCCGCGTCTGGCTCCCTGCTGCGCGCCCGCGCCGTGATCCTGGGGGAAAGGCTGGACCATCGCGGCCTTGGCCCCGGCGGTACTGCCATGGCGGACCCTGTGCCCATCGCGGCCCCGGCGCCCATCAGCGCCTTCGCCTTCCGCTGGGGCGCTGTTGTGATTTTCGGCGCTGATCCCACTGAGGAAGCTGCGCTGCTTGCAGCACTTGGCCCGCGCATTACCAACCCTGGCGATAGCCAGGCGGAGGAGGTCGCGCTGATCGCGCTCGGCGCCGAACGAGACGGCGTTGATGCCGAAGGCGTGATCCAGCTTTGCGATCAGGCGCCGGAAAGGCTTGCCGTGGTGGCGGATGCGCTGGCGAAAAGCGCCGCCCTTGCCCAGCAGGAAGCCCGCATCGCCGATGCCTTGGACCGCCTGGAACCCGCCGTGGCCGATCTGCGCGCGGCAGGAAGACTGCGCTTTTCCTCCCGCGCTTTGCATCGGCAGATCGGCCATGCGCTATCCGCCCATAGCCGCAACTTGGCGCGGGTGGAGGCCGCCGATAAGCCCGAAGTGCTCTGGGATCACCCGGAACTGGAACGGCTTCATGCGCGCTTGGCCGATGAATATGAACTCCTCGAAAGGGGCGCGATCTTGGAACGCAAGCTCGTCTGGATCGGCAATACCATCCAGACGCTGCTCTCCCTTCTGCAGGCCAAGCGCGCGCTTGGGCTGGAGGCGGCGGTGGTGGCGCTGGTAGGGATCGAGGTGGCCTTCACCCTTTATGAGCATGTGATCCGCCCGCTATGGCACTGAAATTGCCGCTTTGGGCTTCTCTGCCACCCGATTCCGGGCAATAAAGGACGGCAATCAAGTCAGTCCAAGGAAATTTCTATGACGGCGAATTCGCCCGAATGGGCTCAGGCGCCCACCGCGCCCCAGAATCTGAGCCAGAAGCGCCCACCCCCGCCGCCGGCTTCCGTGCGCCGCTATCTGAGCCTGCCGGATTTTGAAGCCGCTGCTGCGCGCTACTTGCCCCGCAGTATTGGTGGCTTTGTTTCCGGCGCGGTGGAAAACAATGCGTCGCTGCGCGATAATCGCGAAGCCTTCGCCGATTGGGGCTTTGTGCCGCGCGTGCTGCGCGACACGCGCGGGCGCAACCTGAAGACCACGCTGTTCGGCCAGGAATATGATGCGCCCTTCGGCCTGCCGCCCATGGGCGCTTCCGCGCTGGTGGCCTATCGCGGTGACCTGGTGCTGACGCAAGCGGCGCGCGCGCGCAATGTGCCCATGATCATGAGCGCATCTTCGCTGATCCCGCTTGAAGATGTGGCCAAGGCCAATCCGGATGCCTGGTATCAGGCCTATCTGCCCGGTGAGGCCGAGCGTATTGAACCGCTGGTGGACCGCGTGGCGGCGGCCGGCTTCAAGACCTTTGTGCTGACGGTGGATGTGCAGGTTTCATCCAACCGCGAAAACAATGTGCGCAATGGCTATTCCATTCCGCTGAAGCCCACGCCGCAATTGCTATGGGATGGCATTACCCATCCGGGCTGGGTGCTGAATACTTTCTTCAAGACCATGCTGACGAACGGCATGCCGCATTTTGAGAATATGGATGCAGGCCGTGGGCCGCCCATCGTTTCCAGCACGCTGATGCGCGCCTTTGGCGCGCGTGATGGGCTGGCGTGGGAGCATCTGGAACTGATCCGCCGGCGCTGGAAGGGCAAGCTGGTGGTGAAGGGCATCATCTCCCCGGAAGATGCGCGGATGTGCCGGGATGCGGGGGCCGATGGCATCATGGTGTCCAACCATGGCGGGCGGCAATTGGATGGCACGATTTCCGGCCTGCGTAGCCTTGCTGAAATCGCCCGCGATGCCGGCGGCATGACGGTAATGTATGATGGCGGCATCCGCCGTGGCAGTGATGTGCTGAAGGCGCTGGCGCTGGGTGCTTCTTTTGTCTTTGTTGGCCGGCCGATGCTTTCAGCCGCGGCTGTGGCGGGCGAAGAAGGCGTGAAGCACGCGATTGGCCTGCTGTCTGAAGAAATCGATCGCAACATGGCGATGATGGGCATTCTGAACCCATCGGAAATGTCCATGGAATATATGCGCCCGATGCGGTGAGCATTGGGGATTGATGGCGTGGTTCGCTTTGCCGGATCACGCCAAATTACCCGCAAGGACTTGCCCTGAAACGCGCCGCATGGGTTGATGCGGGGGAAAGCTAAGGCGGAAAGTAATGGCGGCATATGACTACATCATCATCGGCGCCGGTTCGGCGGGCGCAGTGGTGGCCAATCGCCTTTCCGCCGATCCGCGCAACAAGGTGCTGCTGCTGGAAGCCGGCCCCGCCAGCTATCGCTGGACACGCATTCCCGTGGGCTATGCCCGCATGATCAATAATCCCGATGTGAATTGGCTCTATACGTCAGAACCTGAAGCCACCACCAATGGTCGGCGGCTGCCCGTGCCGCGCGGGCGCATTCTGGGTGGGTCGAGTGCGATCAATGGCCTCGCTTTCGTGCGCGGCCAGGCGCAGGATTTCGACACCTGGGCGCAAATGGGCAATCGCGGCTGGAGCTATGCGGATGTGCTGCCCTTCTTCAAGCGGATCGAGACCTATCAGGGCGATGGTGACGCCACGTATCGCGGCAAGGATGGCCCGTTGCGCGTCACCAATCCCGAACCGCGCGACGCGATTTTCCAGGCGCTGATCAAGGCGGCTGGCGAGGTCGGCATTCGCCACAACCCGGATTACAATGGCGCGCATCAGGATGGCATCGCCATGAGCCAGGCAAGCATCTCGGGCGGTCGCCGCATGAGCACCGCCGCCTGCTACCTGGACCCCATTCGAAGCCGTGCCAATCTGCATATCGAAACCGGGGCACTCGCGGAAAAGCTGATTTTCCAAGGCAAGCGCTGCATTGGCGTGCGCTACAGCAAGGGCGATCAAGCGCTTGAGGCGCATGCGGAGCGAGAGGTGATCATCAGCGGTGGTTCGATCAATTCGCCGCAATTGCTGGAATTATCCGGCATTGGCCAGCCGGAACGCTTGCAGGGGCTTGGCATTGACACCCTGCATGCGCTGCCCGGCGTTGGCGAGAATCTGCGCGATCACTACGCGCCGCGCACACGCTGGGCGGTGGGTGCCAAGGGCTATACGCTGAATGATCGTGGCCGCGGGCTTGGCCTGGTGGAGCAGGCGCTGCGCTATGCCCTGACCGGCAAGGGCATGTTGGGCGCGGTGGCGGCCCCCATTCGTGCTTTTGTATTCTCCCGCGAAGGGCTGGAAGCGCCTGATCTTTTGCTGGGCTGGGTGCCAGCTTTCACCGAAGCAGGGCCCAATGGTCCGCGCCTTTCCGCGCAATCGGGCATGACCTGCTACGCCCATGTCATGCGCCCGGAAAGCAAGGGGCAGATCCATATTACGTCGGCCGATCCCAAGGCGCCGCCGGCGATCCATTTCAATTTCCTCTCAGCGCCTGTTGATGCGGCACTCACGGTGCGCGCGATTCAGATTGCGCGTAGCGTCATGTATGCGCCGGCCATGGCGGCCTTGCGCCTGACGGAGGTTGCGCCAGGCACAGCGCGGCAAAGTGATGCCGAGATCATCGAATGGGTGAAGCAGGCAGCCGAGACCACCTATCACCCGGTTGGCACCTGCAAGATGGGTAGCGACCCGATGGCCGTTGTGGATGCGGAACTTCGCGTGCATGGCATTGCCGGGCTGCGTGTGGCGGATGCTTCCATCATGCCTGCCCTCACTTCCGGCAATACCAATGTCCCCAGCATCATGATTGGTGAAAAAGCCGCGGATATGGTGCTGCGCGATGCAAAGGCGCTTGCCGCATGAAACTGGATGATGCCATTGCGGCGCAAAAACCGTTGGTGCAAAGCCTGCTGGATGGTGTGGCGGCGATTGGCGCCGACCCGCCCGGCATTACGCGTGACGCTTATGGGCGCGGCGAGAATGATGCGCATCACCTGATCCGCCAAGCCGGTGAGGCGCTTGGCATGCAGGCCAGCATTGACGCCGGCGCCAATCTTTCCCTGCGCTGGGCAGCCGAAAACCCGGAAGCGCCGCCGATTATCATCGGGTCCCATCTGGATAGCATTGTGCAGGGCGGCAATTTCGATGGCGCGGCGGGCGTGATTGCGGGCATTGGCGCCGTTGCGGCGCTGCGCGCGGCAGGCATCACACCGCACCGAGACATTGAAGTGCTGGCGCTAAGATGTGAGGAGGCGGTGTGGTTCGGCCTTGGCCTGATTGGTAGCCGCTGCCTATTGGCGCGCTTGCCAGCCGGCGCGTTGGAACTGCGCCATGCGCGCACCGGCAAGACGCTGGCCGAAAGCATCGCAGCTGCGGGCGGTGATTCGGCGCGGCTCAGCCAGGGCAAGCCCTTGCGAGACCCCGCCGCCATTGGCGCCTATCTGGAAGTACATATCGAACAGGCGCCGCAGTTAGTGGAAGCGGGCGTACCGATTGCCATCTGCCTCGCCAATCCGGGCAATCTTCGCCATCCCTTCATTCGCATCACGGGTGAGGATGCGCATACCGGCCTGCCACATCGTTTCCGCCGAGATGCCGCTTTGGCCGGGGCGGATTTGTCGCTTTGCCTGGAACAGCTTTGGCTTGCGGAAGAAGCCGCGGGCCGCCCCATGGCGGTGACAATCGGGCGGTTTCATACGCCTGTAGATCGGCATTCGCTGACTGCCGTTTCCGGTGATTTTGAAATGAGCCTCGATCTGCGCGCTTATGACGCCGCGCATCTTGTGGCGCTTGAGGCCAAGCTACAGGCGATTGTGGCGGAAGTTGCCGCGCGCCGGCGCGTGACGATTACGCTTGGTGAGCGCAGTAGTGCTGCGCCCGGGCTGATGGACCCTTCGCTGATGGATGGACTGGCCAAAGCCGCGTCTGCCTGCGGCATCACCGCTGCGCGACTGCATAGTCCCGGCACGCATGATGCGAATAATTTTGCCGCAGTGGGCGTGAAGACCGGGATGCTGCTGGTACGTAACCAAAACGGCAGCCACAACCCGCATGAGGCGATGGAAACTGATGATTTGATGGCAGCGATTGCGGTAATGACGCAGCTTCTTGCTGGGCGCTGGTGACTTGCCTCTCGGCTTACGGCAGACCAATCGCTAGCGGCGCTTAGTGAGGCTCGTTGCGGGACAGAAAAAGGCTGAGGTGGCCAACTTCAAGTATCCGCTCAATGTTGATGGGCTTCGCACGACCATCAACATCTATGAACCGCAATGGGAAACGGGCAGCAAGAGACTCAAGCGTATCTCGGGGATCGGGGCAGCGATCGGCCACGAATTCCAGAATAATCCGAAGGGAAGGGCTCCGATCCATCAAGCCTTGCATACCTTGGAGCGCGCCTTGTTCAAGCGCAAAGGCAGAAACAAGTACAAGATCGGCGGAACCAGATTCGAGCCCATCCAGCGTCATGGCCGGGGCGATACAGCTGGTAGCGCTGCCGCGCCGAAACTGTGCCGCTTGGTTCGTAGATGTCGAGGGACCAGCCAAGATCACCGGTAATTCCTTAGCTGCCGCAGCTTTGCTTGACGCAACAATACGGTGCGTTACGACAATGCTATCGCGGCCATTCAACGCCATGTTGCGACTCAGCAATTGGAAAAGCCACGGATTACATTCAAGCGCTACTACACGTCCTTCGGGTCCCACCAATTCGCTCAGCAGCAGGGCGTAATAGCCATAACCCGCTTCAAGGTCATAAGCAGTTTCGCCTTGATCAAGATTCCTGCATAGAAAGGCGGTAACCCAATATTGCCAGAAGCCTTCCAACATCAAATGAGGGGCCAAAGTGGTATCCGCTGCGTCCACGTACATCTTGTAACGCCCAAGCACTCGGCAAAGTACGGTTCCATCAGGCAAAGGGACAGTATGGATCCTATCCCTCACCGCCGCTTCAAAATCGCTGCGTTGGGCACTTTCCAATAATGCCTTCACCGACGCAACATCGCGCCGGCCAAATGCTGAATTCAGTTGTGTGACGGAAGCCTGCAATCGAGCAACTTCAGACCGCAGATGAAAAAGGCCTTGAGTCCCGCCCTCTGACGAACTCGTTCCCGTCACCTTATTGGCGAGCTTCCGAAAAAAACCAATCGGTCGAGGCGGAGGGGGAGTTTGCACGAGAGCGAACTGTCCGTTGCTAGGAGGTTGAATGTAATTTAGTATGTAGCCTGCATGTTCTTAAACAAATCAAGAACCTTGTCCAGAAGCCGTAAAGGAGCTCGGTGATGATTGCTTTTCAGCGCCGTTTGTTAATCGCGTCCACCGCCATGCTGGCCGCACCCGCCTTTGTGCGGACTACATCGGCCCAAACCGCGCCGGCACCGCAGGCCCAGGCGCCTGGCTTTTATCGCTTCAAGGTCGGGTCCTTTACCGTGACCACGGTGCATGATGGCTTCGTTTCCCGACCACTTGAAGGCTTTGTGCGCAACGCCCCGCTCACGGAAGTACAGGGCGTACTGCGAGATGCCTTCCTGCCCACGGATCGCATGGTCATTCCCTATACAGTGACTTTTCTGGATACCGGCCGTGATCTGGTGGTGTTCGACAGTGGCAATGGTGTTACCCCCGCCGGTGCCACCATTGGCCGCATGCTCACCAATATGCAGGCTGCGGGCATTGACCCCGCCAAGGTAACGCGCGTGGTGATGAGCCATTTCCATGGCGATCATGTGAATGGCCTGCTGAATGCCGAAGGCGCGGCCGCCTTCCCCAATGCGGAAGTGATCGTGCCTGAGGCTGAAATTGCCTGGTGGGGCGATGCCACCAATGAAACACGCAGTCCCGAAGGCCAGCGCGCCAATTTTGCCAATAGCGCGCGGCGCTTGGCGCCTTATGCGGCGCGCATGCGCCGTGTTGGGCCGGATAGTGAGGTTATTCCGGGCGTGCGGTCCGTCGCGGCTTATGGCCACACACCTGGGCATAGCTGCTATCACATCGCCGATGGGGCGGAGCAGATGATGTTCGTGGCGGATACCACGAACCGGCCAGAACTTCTGGCGCGTCGCCCAGAATTTCACATTATCTTCGATTTTGATGCGGCGGCAGCGGAAGCGACGCGCCGGCGGATTTATGACCGCGTGGCGACGGACCGCATCCGCATCACCGGGTATCATTTTCCCTTCCCGGCGAATGGCTATCTGGCCAAGGAAGGTAGCGGCTACCGCTTCGTCGCGGCGGATTGGTCGAGCGCTTTGTAGCGCTCGATCAAACGTGAAAACTCTCCCCGCAGCCGCAGCGGCCTTTTTCATTTGGATTAGTGAAGGTGAAGCCCGCTGACATGGCCTTCACCTCATAATCCATCACCGTGCCAATCAGGAAAAGTGTCGCGTTGCGGTCCACCAGAACTGTAACGCCCTTGTCGGTCACGCGCTCATCACCTGCACTTGGCGCATCCACCCAGGAAAGATCATAGGAAAGGCCAGAACACCCCTTGGTCTTCACGGCGATGCGCAGAAACTTGCCCTGCTCGCCCTTGGCGTAGAGCCCCTTCAGCCGTTCTGCCGCGCCATCGCTTAGCGACATCAACGGCGGCAAAGCGCGCCGCGCGGGTTTGGCTTCAATGGTTGCATTCATGCCATCACCTCAAAACATATTAAGCGCGAGACGCGCATCTTCGCTCATGCGGGAATGATCCCAGGGCGGGTCCCACACCACTTCCACAAGCACTTCTGAAACGCCATCCAATGCGCGCACCGCTTCATCTACTTGGTTCGGCAACTCCTGCGCGGAAGGACATGATGGCGTCGTCAGCGTCATTTCCACCTTCACCTTACCGTCATCGCCAATCTCGATCGCGTAGATCAGGCCGAGTTGATAGATATCCACCGGAATTTCCGGATCAAACACGGTTGAAATCGCGCCAATCACGGCGTCTTCCGTAACGGCCTGCGCGGGCGGCTTCACCTCGCCTTCGGGGGTCCAGGCGGCATGAACGGGTGTTTCGGTCTTGGTGGTGTCGTCACTCACTGCTCGCCTCCTTCGCGCCGGCAAGGGCGGCGTTGAGCGTATGCCAGGCGAGCGTTGCGCATTTCACCCGGCTTGGAAATTCATGCACGCCTGAAAGCGGTGACAGCCTTTCCATGGCGTCTTCCAGCGAAGCCGCGCAGGTTGGGCATTGGCCGGTCATCGCCAAATCGCGAAAGGCCGTACCGAGCGCCTGCGCTTCCTGCGGCGTTTTGCCCTTCACGGTTTCGGTCATGAGCGAGGCGCTAGCCATGGAAACGGCACAGCCGCGGCCCTGAAACGCCGCATCGGCGATATGGCCATCAGGCGTCATTTTCAGGAAAAGCTCCATGCGGTCACCGCACATGGGGTTATCGCCGCGTGATGTGCTGTCCGCATCTTCAAGCCTGCGGAAATTGCGTGGCTTGCGGCCATGATCAAGGATCACTTCCTGATACAAATCGCGCAAATCGCCGAAGAAATCATTGCCACTCATGCGAAGAACTCCCGCGCTTTTACAAGTGCGCCGGCCAGGTAATCCACTTCCTCCGGCGTTGTATAAAGCCCAAAGGAAGCGCGCGCCGTGCCCTGTTCCAGACCGAAGCGCGTATGCAAAGGTTCCGCGCAATGGCGCCCGGCGCGGATGCAAATCCCGGCGCGGTCCAGCAACGTGGAAAGATCATGCGGATGGGCGTTGTCGAGCGCGAAGGCAAAAACCCCACCACGATCCTGTGCGCGTCCAAGCAGCGTAAGGCCCGGCACGTCTGACAGTTTCCGCATGGCATGGTCCACCAAAGCGCGTTCATGCGCTTCAATGGCCGGCATACCAATTGCGTTCACGTAATCAATCGCCGCATGCAGCCCAACCGCTTCAATGATGGCGGGGGTGCCGGCTTCAAACCGGGCAGGGGGCTTGGCCCAGGTGGATTTTTCGAAGCTCACGCTTTCAATCATGTCACCGCCACCCAGGAAGGGCGGCATGCGGTCCAGATGTTCCAGCTTGCCCCACAGCACGCCAATGCCGGTTGGCCCATAAAGCTTATGGCCGGTGAAACAGTAGAAATCACAGCCAATGGCAGCAACATCCACGCGCCGATGCACCACAGCTTGTGATCCATCAAGCAGCACTTTCGCACCATGCGCATGGGCCAGCGCCACCACACGTTCAACTGGTGTGACGGTGCCGAGCACGTTGGACATATGCGCCAGCGCCACCAGCCCCACCTTGCCATCGGCAAGCTTGGCGGCCAGGTCTTCCATGTCCAATTCGCCGGAATCCGTCACGCGGCAGACGCGCAAGGGATTGCCGCGATCATCGCGCAGCATTTGCCAAGGCACGATATTGGCGTGGTGTTCAAGCTCGGAAATCAGCACCGCCTGATCCGGGCGCATCACGCCGCGGCCCCAGCTATGCGCGACCAGATTGATCGCTTCCGTGCTGTTGCGTGTGAAAACCACTTCCCGCGCATCGGGCGCATTGATGAAGCGCGCGACCGCACCGCGCGAGGCTTCGTAAGCATCGGTCGCCACTTCGGAGAGCCGATAGGCGCCACGATGGACATTGGCATAGGCCGTTTCCATGCAGCGCGTCATGGCATCAATCACCGCGCGGGGCTTTTGCGCACTCGCCCCGGAATCGAGAAAGACAAGCGGCTTGCCATGCTGCGGCTGCGACAGGATCGGGAAATCCTGCCTGATGCGATGGACATCAAAGCTCATGATGCCGTCCCATGCCGGACCCACCAGCCATCCACGGCGGCGGTCAGCGCTTCACGCAATACATCATCTTCCAGCCCTTCAAAGGCTTCATGCAGGAAGGCTTGCACCAGCATGGACCGCGCCTGATCCGCCGGCACGCCGCGGGAGCGCAGATAGAACAGGCTATCCGCATCCAAAGCACCGATGGTCGCGCCATGGCTGCACTTCACATCATCGGCATAGATTTCAAGCTGAGGCTTGCTGTCCATTTCCGCTTCTTCTGACAGTAACAGCGCCTGGTTCATCTGATAGCCATCGGTCTTTTGCGCTTCGCGGCGGACCAGGATTTTGCCCTGGAACACGCCCCGCGCCTGGCCCGCGAGCACGGTCTTGCAGGTTTGCCGGCTGGCACAATCAGGCGCGGCATGATCCAGCGCCGTGGTGGTATCTACCACCGCCCGGCCTGCTGCCAATTGGGCGCTATTCATGTGGCACGATGCCTTGGGGCCTGTCAGCGCCGCATGGATTTCCATGCGCGTGAGCCGCGCACCGGCAGACACCGCCATGGTGTCATACCGCGCCTCGGCCGCAATCCGTGCATGGATCATGGAAAGATGAAAGGCGCCTTCGCCTTCCTGTTGCGCGCGCCCATGCGTCAGCACCGCGCCTTCCGCCAGATCAATCTCAAACACTGGATTGTGCAAATATTGCGCGCTGCCACCGATGGCGCTTTCCAGTAGCGTCAACTTCGCACCTGCGCCAAGGCGGATCACATGGCGCGGATGGAAAGCGAAGGGCCGGCCCGGATCAACGGCGATGGAAAGCAGCTCCAAATGTCCGGCATCCACACCCGCCGGCACATCCAGGAACAAACCATCTTCGAACATCAGCGTATTCAGCGCCGTCATGGGATGTTCGGCCAAAGGCGCCAGCGCGCCCAGCATGCCTTCCAGCGCATCCAAATGCTGCGCGACAGAAGCCGCACGATAGGCAAGCCCATCCAGCGCCGAAAGATCAGCGCGAAAGCGCCCATCCACAAACACGGCGCGCACCGCGCAGCGCGGCTTGGGTAGCGTCAGCGCGCCGGCAACGGCGGTCAGCGGCTCCGCAAAACCCGCCTGTGCGACAGGCGAAAGGTCCGTGTATTTCCAAGCCTCAACACGCCGCGTTGGGAAACCGCGCGCCGCCACATGTGCCGCCGCATCCGACCGCAGCGCGGCAAGCCACGGCAGCCGCGCCCCCGGCAGATGATCCTTGAGGCCCTGATAGCGCGCGAGGAAGCCTGCCGCGCCTGGTTGTGGTGCCGCTGTCACGCCGCGGCCTGGATGGCGCCATAACCCTGCGCTTCCAGCTCCTTCGCCAATTCTGGCCCGCCCGAGCGCACAATGCGCCCGCCCATCAGCACATGCACGCGATCCGGCACAATGTAATCAAGCAGCCGTTGATAATGCGTGATTACCAACGCAGAGAAATCCGGCCCGCGCATGGCATTCACGCCATCGGCCACGATCTTCAGCGCATCAATATCAAGCCCGCTGTCGGTTTCATCCAGAATGGCGAGCTTCGGTTGCAACAAAGCCATTTGCAGAATTTCATTGCGCTTCTTCTCGCCGCCTGAAAAGCCGACATTCACGCCGCGCTTCAGCATTTCGTCATTCATCGAAAGCGCCTTCATGCGTTCGCGCGCCAGTTTCAGGAATTGCATGGCGTCAAATTCGCTCTCACCCTTCGCGCGGCGAATGGCATTCAGCGCGGTGCGCAAGAAGGTCGCATTGCCCACGCCGGGCAGTTCCACCGGATATTGAAACGCGAGAAACACACCTGCGGCCGCGCGTTCTTCCGGTTCCATCGCCAGCAAATCCTGGCCATGCAACAGCGCAGTGCCACCCGTCACCTCATACCCGTCGCGGCCAGACAGCACATAGGCAAGCGTGGATTTGCCGGAGCCGTTCGGGCCCATGATGGCATGCACCTCACCTTGCGGCACAATCAGATCAACACCCTTCAGAATGGGCTTGCCATCAACCTCAGCGGTCAGTCCCTTGATTTCCAACATTAGCCAACGCTCCCTTCGAGCGAGATTTGCAATAATTTTTGTGCTTCTACCGCGAATTCCATCGGCAATTCTTTGAGCACTTCGCGGCAGAAACCATTCACAATCAGCCCCACCGCATCTTCCTGCGAAAGCCCGCGCTGGCGGCAATAGAAAAGCTGATCTTCCGCGATGCGGCTGGTGGTGGCTTCATGTTCAACCTTGGCGGTCATGCAGCGGTTTTCGATATAGGGCACGGTATGCGCGCCACACAAATCCCCAATCAGCAGGCTGTCGCATTGCGTGAAATTGCGCGCGCCAGTGGCCTTGGCGCCAATCCGCACCAGGCCGCGATAGGTATTCTGCCCATGCCCCGCGCTGATACCCTTGGAGATAATGGTGGATTTAGTGCGCGGGCCGATATGGAACATCTTGGTCCCCGTATCCGCCTGCTGGTAGTTATTCGTGATGGCAACTGAATAGAATTCGCCAACACTATCCTCACCCTGCAGAATGCAGGATGGATATTTCCAGGTAATCGCGGAGCCGGTTTCCACCTGCGTCCAGGAAATTTTTGATCGCGCGCCACGGCAGGCACCGCGCTTGGTCACAAAATTATAGATGCCACCCTTGCCCTCGGCATCGCCGGGATACCAATTCTGCACCGTGCTGTATTTGATGGTGGCATCATCCATGGCCACCAGCTCAACCACCGCCGCATGCAACTGGTTTTCATCGCGCATCGGCGCGGTGCAGCCTTCCAGATAGGAAACATGTGATCCCGCATCAGCGATGACCAAAGTACGTTCGAATTGCCCAGTGCTTTTGGCATTGATGCGGAAATAGGTGGAAAGCTCCATCGGGCAGCGTACGCCCTTTGGGATGTACACAAAGCTGCCATCGGTGAAGACAGCGCTATTCAGCGCAGCGAAGAAATTATCGCCCTGCGGCACGACGGAGCCAAGGTATTTCCGCACCAATTCGGGATGCGTCTTCACCGCCTCACTGATCGGGCAGAAAATGATACCATCCTTCGCCAACCGATCCTTGAAGGTGGTCGCGACCGAAACACTGTCAAACACAGCATCAATCGCGATTGGCATGCGCCCTTCGGCGGGGCTTTCGCCAGCACCTTCAACACCTGCCAGAATTGCCTGTTCCCTCAGCGGAATGCCAAGCTTCGCATAGGTGCGCAGCAGTTCCGGATCCACCTCATCCAATGATTTCGGCCCCACCTTCTGCTTCGGCGCGGCGTAGTAATAGGCATCCTGGTAATCAATCGGCGGATATTTCACGGAAGGCCAGCGCGGTTCTTCCATTTTCTGCCAGGCGGCAAAGGCGCGCAGGCGCCATTCCAGCAGCCAGGCCGGTTCTTCCTTCTTAGCGCTGATGAAGCGCACAATGTCTTCGGAAAGCCCCTTGGGGGCGAATTCCATTTCGATATCCGTCTCGAACCCCCATTTGTAGGTGGAATCCGTGACGGCCTGGACGGTTTCGATGGTCTCGGTAACTGCGGGCATGGTTTTGCTCTATTCCGCGGCAAAAATGGGGAAAGCGGGTTCGGGGTGCGGCACTATGGCGGGCGGGCCGGCAAGATCAGCAATGGAAATGCCGGTCAGCGCGCGACGGATCGCCTCATTCACCGGGTCCCAGCGCCCGCGCACGGGGCAGGCGCTTTCGGATTCACATACGCCGAAGGAATTATCCACGCAGGCGGTCAGCGCGATGGGGCCATCCATGGTGGTGATCACCTCAATCAGTGGTATATCGACCAGCGGGCGGGTCAGCCGGTAGCCCCCAAGCGCCCCGCGGCGCCCTTCGACCAGCCCGGCATGAGCCAGGATTTTCAGGACCTTGGCCACGGTTGGCTCCGCCAGGCCCGTGGCGCCGGCCAGGGCCGGGGCAGTCAGCACGCCGCCTTCAGCCGCGTCATCCAGCCGCGTCAGCACCACCACCGCATAATCGGTCAGCTTTGAAAGCCGCAGCACGCGGGCAACCCTCCTATAATCCGGACCCTCAAGGTCCTAATTGCAGATGCGCCTTGCCCCCCGCCCTGTCAAGCGCTGGACGGGCCGCCACGCCGCGCCCATTCTGCGACTTCCAACCAACCTTTGCGGAATCAGCCCATGCCCTTTTTGCGAACCGATGACGGTGTTGACTTGTTCTATGAGGAAGCCGGCAGCGGCACCCCCATGGTTTTCGTCCATGAATTCGCGGGCGATTCGCGTTCCTGGGAATTGCAGATGCGGTTTTTCTCCCGCCGCTATCGCTGCGTGGTGTTCAATGCGCGCGGCTATCCGCCTTCTGCCGTGCCCAATTCGGCAGCTTCCTATAGCCAGGACCGCGCGACGGATGACATTGCCGCCGTGATCAAGGGCCTCAATCTGGCGCCGGCCCATGTGGTCGGCCTTTCCATGGGCGCCTTTGCCACGCTGCATCTGGGGCTTCGCCATCCGCAATTGGCGCGCAGCCTGGTCGCCGCCGGCGTTGGCTATGGCGCCGCGCCCGGCAAGCGCGATCAATTCCGGGCCGAGGTGGATGCCACCGCCGCGCGTATCCGCGCGGAGGGCATGGACAAGATGGCCGATATCTATTCCCGCGGCCCGACGCGCCTGGTGTTCGAAGAAAAGGACCCGCGCGGCTTCAAGGAATTCCAGACCCAGCTTGCGGAACATTCAACCGAGGGCTCCGCTCTTACCATGCAGGGTGTGCAGCGTGAACGCCCATCACTGTTCGATCTTGAAGCCGGCTTCAAGCAGATGAAGGTGCCAACGCTGGTGATCGCCGGCGATGAGGATGACCCCACGCTGGAGCCTTCCCTGTTCCTGAAGCGCAGCATCATGAGCAGCGCGTTGTTGGTCATGCCGAAATGCGGCCACACCATGAATTTGGAAGACCCGGATGCCTTCAATCGCGCCGTGCTGGATTTCGTGACGCAAGTGGATTGCGGGCGCTGGACGCAGCGGATTCCAGAAAGCCTTTCCGGCGCCATCATCGCGGCAAAAGAAAAATAGCAACTTGAGCATGTCCAAGCCAAGTGATTCCTCTTGGCTTTGAAATGCTTGGTTTGGACGCATTTTCCGAGCCGCCAAGTGATATCTCTTGCCTTGAAAATGCTTAGTCTGGTCGCATTTTCCGAGCCGCCAAGTGATATCACTTGGCTTGAAAATGCTTGGTCTGGTCGCATTTTCCGAGCCGCCAAGTGATATCACTTGGCTTGAAAATGCTCTAGACTATCGGTCATGAAGCAACTCAAGGTCAGCGTCTGGCGCGGTGAGGAAGCGGGCTGTTTTGCGCGTTATGATGTTCCGGCGCGCGACAATCAGACGGTGCTGGATGTGGTCACGCATATCCAACGAGAACTTGACCCAAGCCTTGCCTATCGCTTCGCCTGCCGGGTTGGCATGTGCGGGTCTTGCGCCATGACAGTAAATGGCCGCGCGCGCTGGACCTGCCGGACGCATGTGCGGAAAGTGGCGGGTGCGGATGGCGCGCTTGAACTGCGCCCCTTGGCCAATCTGCCGGTGATCCGCGACCTGGTCGCTGATCTGGCGCCGTTCTTTGACAAATGGCAGCGGGCACAGGGGTTTTTTAAACCCAAGGATGCGCCAAATGGTGCCGTGCCGGATGAATTTGCCGTGGTGGCACCTGGCAGCGAGGCGCGGAGAGAGGCGGATGCGGGCATTGAATGCATCGGCTGCGCCGTCTGCTACGCTTCCTGCGATGTCGTGGCCTGGAACCAAGATTACCTCGGCCCGGCGGCGCTCAACCGTGCCTGGACCTTGGTGAATGATGCGCGAGATGGCGCGCGCGGCGAAAGGCTGGATGCGGTAGCCGGCGATGCGGGCTGCCATTCCTGCCATTCCACCCGTTCCTGCACGGAACGCTGCCCGAAGCAGATTGACCCATCAGGCGCCATTGCCGGGCTGAAGCGGACCTTGTTCTGGGACAGCCTGTTTGGCGGTAAGCGTCATGGCTGATAGGGCCGCGCGCGGGCAGGCGCATCTTTGGGTGGTGCAGCGCATCACCGCCATGATCCTGGCGCTTGCCGTGCTGGTGCATCTGGCCACCATCATCACCGCCGTGCGTGGCGGGCTTTCCGCGCGTGAGATTTTGGCGCGCACCCAGGGTTCCGAGGCCTGGCTTGGCTTTTATGTCGTGTTTGCGCTCGCGGCCGGGCTGCATGGCGCGATTGGGCTGCGCAACATCGCCGGTGAGACTTTGGGCTGGCGCGGGCGGGGCCTTGATTTTTGCTGGCTTGGGCTTGGCCTGCTGACAGCAGCCTTCGGCATCCGTGCCGCCTTCGGGCTTTACGCCTGATGGATTTCCGCGCGCGTTCCCACCCAAGCTGGATCGGCTTTGCGGTGCATCGGGTTTCTGGCTTGTTGCTCGCATTGTTTCTGCCGCTGCATTTCTGGGCACTCGGCAGCGCCATTCAGGGGGAGGCGCGGTTGGATGGGTTGCTGCGCTGGACAGAAAACCCCTTGGTGAAGGCGGCGGAAACCGCACTGGTGGTCCTGCTGGCGGCGCATCTGGCCGGAGGATTGCGCGTCATGGCGTTGGAGTTTTTGGGCTGGGGGCGGGCGCAGAAGGATCTGGTGGCGCTTTCCTTTGGGCTTTCCCTGCTGGTTGGATTGGTATTCCTTCTCAATGTCTTTTGATCTTTTGGCGCTGCTGGGCGGCTGCTTCATCGCGGCGTTTTGCTCCGGCCTGGCGGGCTTTGCCTTCAACCTGGTCGCGGCCGGCATTCTGTATCACTGGGTCACCCCGCAGGAGATCGCGCCGGTGCTGATCATGGGGTCTTTATTGATCCAAAGCGTGACTTTGCGCGTGGTCTGGCCCGCCATTCGTTGGCCGGTACTGAAGCCCTATGTCTTCGCCGGCGCCTTGGGCACACCATTGGGTGTTTGGGTGCTGAGTGTGGTGGAAGCGCGCGTGATTGTGGGCGGCATTGGTTTGCTGCTGGTGGTTTATGCCGGCTTCATGCTGGCGAGGATTGCGCTCCGGCTTGCTCCGCCCAAGCTGGCGGCGGGGTCGCGCGCCGACGCGGTGGTGGGGTTTCTGGCTGGCGCCTTGGGGGGCATTGGCGGATTTTCCGGCGCGCTGCCGGCCATGTGGACGGATCTGAAGGGGCTGCGCAAGGATGAAGCCCGCGCGATTTTCCAGCCCTTCATTGTGGTGATGCAGATTATCGCTGCGGTTGGTTTGGCAATCACCGGGTTTTTCACGCTTGAGACGGTCAAAACGCTACTTATGGCACTTCCAGCGCTAGCACTCGGTACCTGGCTTGGCCTTCAAGCCTATCGCGTGATCCCGGCGGAGGGGTTCCGGCTGGTGCTATTGGGGCTGCTGTTTTTATCGGGGCTTTCGCTCGTGCTTTGAAACGCTTTCATCCCGCCGGCGCTTGTGGGAAGCTCAGATTCCAAGGGGGATGACTGCATGAGCCTGATGTCAAAGACCGAAATCGCGCCGCTGGTTGTGACGCCGGAAGCGATCGAGGAAGCGGCCAAGCTGCTTTATATCCGCGCCTGCAAAATCCTGCCCGATGACATCAAGGCCGGTTTCACGCGGCTTGATGCTACTGAAACCGATGCCACCGCCAAGACCATTCTGGCAACGATGATTGAGAATATCGGCGTGGCGGAACGCATGGATAACTTGCTTTGCCAAGATACCGGCATTCCGATCTTCAACCTGCTGATCGGGCGCAATGTCGCGGTGGATGGTTTTGCGCTGAAGGAAGCCATTGCCCGCGGCACGGCACGCGCCACGCGCGAACATCCGCTGCGGTCTTCCGTGGTGCATCCGATTACGCGGAAGAATGAGCATACGTCCTGCGGCGAACGCGTGCCCGTGATTAATATTGATTTCACCGATGCGGATCGTGAATTGCGGTTGGAGATGATCCCAAAGGGATCGGGTTCTGAAAACGGGTCCTTCCTGCAAATGCTGATCCCGGCTGATGGGCTTGCTGCCGTGAAGCGCTTTGTGGTGGACCGTGTGATCCAGGCCGGCGGCAAGGTCTGCCCACCGACGATTGTGGGCGTGGGGGTGGGCGGCACTTCGGATCTTTGCATGCATTTGGCGAAAATCGCCGCAACGCGCCCGCTGGGATCGCGCTGCAGCGATGCAGAAGGGGCCAAGCTGGAAGCCCAGCTTTCGGAAGCGGTGAATGCGCTTGGCATCGGCCCGCAAGGCTTGGGCGGTGATTCCACTGCCTTTGCCGTGCATGTGGAAACGGCGGCCACGCACATCACCATGAACCCCGTCGCCGTGAATATCCAATGTCATAGCGCGCGTCGGGCGAGTGCGACTTTCACGCCCGCCGGCGTTAGTATTGGTTTTTGAACCATGTCTTCCGCCAGCATCGCCGTGACATTGGCAGGGACAGCGGATCGGCCCGCGCTGATGCGCGTGCTGGCGGAAATGGGCGATTATTATGATGAGCTTCTGGGCCATACGCGCCTTGTTGCGGCGGCTGAGGCCTTGACCTCCCCCGCCAATCGCGCTGGCCCCTTTTGCCTGATTGGGCGCGCGGGGGATGAACCGGCGGGGCTGATCTCCCTTTCAGGTTTTTTCCCGGCGCGAGATTTCACCTGGGGGCTTTTGCTCAAGGATATTTTTGTCATGGAAGCGCATCGCGGCACGCGCGCCGCCCGCGCCTTGATGCGGGGTGCCATGCGCTTTGCTGTGATCGGCGGCTATAGCCGCGTGGATTGGGGCACGGGTGAGGAAAACCTGCGCGCCCGCGCCTTCTACGCGAAGCTTGGCGTCGCCCCGGCTGCGCGGCTTTCCTATCGCCTGGAAAATGAGGTTCTGGCAGAAGCCGCCCAAGGTCTTTGGCCCGCGCCTGAGGAAGAAACATGACGCACCACACCCTGCCCACGCCCATTACCGAGGATCAGGTCCGCGCGCTGCGTGTGGGCGATACGGTGACTTTGGAAGAAACGCTCTACGGAATCAGGGACGCGACGCAGATCCATATGTTCGATCATGGCCGACGGACAAAGTTCAATCTGCAAGGCCACGCCGTGATCCATACCGCGCCCAATCTGCGGAAGGTGGAACGTGTCGGCAATAATCATTCCGGTTATGAGGCCGTGTGTGTCGGCACCACGACATCAGACCGCATGGAACGCTTCACCCGCCCGCTGATGGAACGCGAAGGGGTGCGCATCATCATCGGCAAGGGTGGTTTGCGTGATGGGTCACTTGCAGCCTTTCGCGATCTGGGCGGCGCCTATTTGGCCGTGGTTGGCGGCGCGGCGGCTTTGGAGACCACCTGGATTGAAGCGGTTGAGGATGTGGATATGGATGATCTCAATCCCGAAAGCCTCTACAAGTTTCGCATAAAAGGTTTCGGCCCTTTATTGGTGGCGATGGATAGCCATGGCGGCAGTCTTTTCGCCAAGGTGAATGAAGAAGCGGCGCGCCGACGCCAGGTGGTACTTGAAAAGCTGGGGGCAGCGTGATGCCAGCCCAAATCACGCGGCGCAGTACGGATATTCTGGTACTCGGCGCGGGCGGTGCTGGCTTGCTTGCGGCCCTGCATGCCAAAGCTAGCAATCCCGTGCTTGAGGTAACCATTGCGGTGAAGGGCCTGCTTGGTAAATGCGGCTGCACGCGCATGGTCCAGGGCGGCTATAATGTCGCGATTGCCGAGGGTGATTCCGCCGAACGCCATTTCATGGACACGCTTGATGGCGGAAAATGGCTGAATGATCAGGATTTAGCCTGGACGCTTGTGGTCGGCGCGCAGCGGCGCATTCGTGAATTGGAAAATCGCTGGGGCTGTTTTTTCGATCGCAATGCCGATGGCACGATCCACCAAAAGGCTTTCGCAGGGCAGACTTTTGATCGCACCGTGCATAAGGGTGATCTGACCGGGATTGAGATTGTCAATCGGCTAGCAGAGCAGGTTTGGGCGCGCGGCATTCAGCGCCTGGAAGAACATCGCGCGGTGGCGCTGATCCCAAGCGCGGATGGCGCGCGGCTTTCGGGTGTGCTGCTGATTGATATGCGAACGGGCGGTTTGGTGTTTGTGCAGGCCAAGGCCGTGATGCTCGGCACCGGTGGCGGGCCCACCATGTATAAATACCACACGCCATCGGGCGATAAATCCTGCGATGGCATGGCGATGGCGCTGCGCGCGGGCTTGCCTTTGCGCGATATGGAAATGGTGCAATTCCACCCAACCGGCGTGCTGGCGGGGCCTGGCACACGCATGACAGGCACGATCATTGAAGAAGGCTTGCGCGGCGCGGGCGGCTATCTGCTGGGCGGTGATGGCAAGCGCTTCATGGCGAAATACGACAAGCGCGCCGAGCGTGCGACGCGCGATATCGTCAGCCGTTCCATGCAGCGTGAAATCCTGGCCGGCAATGTGAATGATGCTGGTGGGCTTTGGATTGAAATGGGGCATCTTGGTCCGGATCGCGTGCGGCGCGAATTCAAGGGCATGGTGGAACGCTGCACCGATATGGGGTTTGACCTGGCAGGTGGCCGCGTGCCGGTGGTGCCGACGGCGCATTATATGATGGGCGGTCTGGTCTTCCGCCCTGATGGCAGCACCGCATTGCCCGGGCTTTTTGCCGCTGGCGAGGATACCGGCGGCGTGCATGGCGCCAATCGGCTGGGCGGGAATGGTGTGGCGAATTCCACTGTCTTTGGCGGCATTGCTGGCGATACCATGGCGCAATGGGTGCCGCGCGAAGGCGCCTTGGTGGCACCGGATGCAACCGCACTTGACGCTGCCATCGCTGCGCTGGAAGCACCGTTCGCACGGCCCGCGCGTAATCTTTCGCCGCTGCGTGACGCCTTGCAGGAAATGATGTGGGACAAGGCCGGCATTCTGCGCGATGCGGCGGGGCTGGCCGAGGCAACCAGCGCCTTGGATGCTTTGGAGGCTGAGCTTGATGCTTCCGGCGTTGATGGCGCCAACCGCGCCTTCAACCTGACCTGGCATGATTGGCTCAATCTGAAATCGCTGTTGTTGGTGAGCCGCGCGATTGTGGTGGCGTCCCAGGCGCGCGAGGAATCGCGCGGCGCGCATTGGCGAGAGGATTTTCCGCAAACCAATGATGAAGCCGCCGGGCTTGCCGCTACATCCGTGCGGCTGGACCATGATCGCGTGGTTCTGGAATGGCAACCGGTTGCCTTCACGCGCTTGAAGCCAGGCGAAAGCCTGCTCACCCCTTTTGCGGCGGAGTAGCGCCATGGCACAGCCCTTCCCCAGCTTTGCCGAGGCTTTGCGCGTGTGGCTCCGCATCGGTTTGCTGTCCTTCGGCGGGCCGGCGGCGCAGATTGCGGTGATGCATCGCGAAGTGGTGGAACAACGCCATTGGGTATCCGATGCGCGTTTCCTCCATGCGCTGAATTTCTGCATGCTGCTGCCGGGGCCAGAGGCGCAGCAATTGGCGACTTACCTCGGCTGGCTGATGCATGGTGTGCGCGGTGGGCTGGCGGCAGGATTGTTCTTCATCCTGCCCGGTGCGGCGGTGATGCTGGCGCTTTCCATCATCTACGCAACCTTGGGCGATGTGCCGATTGTGGCCGCGCTGTTCTTTGGCTTGAAATGCGCCGTGTTGGTGCTGGTGGTGGAAGCGCTGATCAAGGTGGCGAAACGCGCATTGAAAGGGCCGGTGCCGGTTGCCCTTGCCATCGCGGCTTTTGCGGCGCTGGCGCTGTTCAATGTGCCTTTCCCGCTGGTGGTGCTGGGTGCGCTCGCGATTGGTTTCGCGCTGCCGGATGCCTTCAGTGGCGCAGGCCACGGTGCCGCGAAGGATGGCCCGCCTGCGCTATTGGATGCCGCCATTGCCGCCGATCCGGAACGCATACCGCGCATGGCGGGTGCCGCACGGCGCGCTGGGCTGATTGCGCTCGCGCTCTGGCTTTGGCCCGTGGTGCTGCTGCTGGGATCGGGCGTTTATGGCGATGTCGCTTGGTTTTTCTCCAAGCTTGCGGTGGTAACCTTCGGTGGCGCTTATGCGGTGCTGGCCTATGCCGCGCAGGAAGCGGTGGAGCATTACCAATGGCTCTCCGCACCCGAAATGCTGGCGGGGTTGGGGTTGGCGGAAACCACGCCAGGGCCGCTGATCCTGGTGCTGCAATTTGTGGGCTTCCTGGCGGGGTATCGCGCCGATGGCGTGCTGGGCGGTGTGGCGGGCAGTGTGCTGACGCTCTGGGTCACTTTTGCGCCATGCTTTGCCTGGATTTTCTTGGGCGCGCCTTTCGTTGAGAAACTGCATGCCGCGCCGCGCCTGAAAGGCGCTTTGGGGGCGGTGACGGCGGCGGTGGTGGGCGTGATTGCCAACCTCGCGCTCTGGTTTGGGCTGCGCGTGATTTTCCGCGATGTGCAGGTCAGTAGCTTCGGGCCGATCCGGCTTGATCTGCCGGTGCTGACCAGCCTTGACCCCGCAGCGCTGGCGCTTGCGGTCTTCGCCGCCGTGCTGCTGTTTGCGATGAAGCAAGGCTTGGCACGCAGCCTTGGCTTCACCGCGATTGCGGGGCTTGTCTTGAAATTGGCGGGGTTTTGATCCGCTACATCAGCCACCTTGCCGGTGGGGCGAGCAGTCTGATGCGCAGCACCTCGTTGCCGACCTTTGCGCTATCCTCGGCGAGAAGCCCGTCTGCGGGCAGTGGCCTCGGTGTTCAATTCGCCTTTATCGTTCAGGATAACGCCATAATCCGCTTCTGCTGCCTCTGGTTCAATCAGACCATGGTGCACATCTCGCGCGACCAGCGCTGGGTCGCGAGCGAAGGGATCACCATACCCACCACCGCCAGGCATTTCGACAATGAGCCGGTCACCAGCAGGGATGATTTGCAGCCCCTTGATCGCGAGTGAGGCGCCTGTAGCGAGCGACAAGCGCCCCTTCGCGCCCGCCTCTCCTCCGCTGCGTCCGCGTGCAGGATACACACCACGTTCAAAGCGCGCCTGAATACCAAAAGCCGCGTCGTCACGATTTGCAATTTCCATGCGTTGGCCAAGCCCGCCGCGCTGCCTTCCCGGCCCACCGGAACCCCGACGCAATTCCTTGCGCCAGACAATCAGGGGCGTGATGGCTTCGGTAATCTCAATCGGCACATTACGCACGCCCGAGGGGAACGGCGTTGCCGAAAGCCCATCCTGCTGCGGTCGGGCACCCGCACCGCCTGAATGGAAAGTGGTGACGTTAAAGGTGCGTATCGCGCTGCCTTCCATGCCGGTCAATCCATGGCCCGCCAGCAGGCTAAGATTCCAAAGGCTGGAAGTGCCTTCTGCCGGCACGGTATTTGGCAGCGCCTGGTCAAGGCAGCCATAGACAACATCCGGCAACATATGCCCCATGACTGAACGTGCATAAACCGCAGCCGGATGCGGCGCATTGAGGATTGTATTCTCCGGCGCCGTCACGATCACTGCGTCCAGCGTGCCCGTGTTATTCGGAATCCAGGGGGCAAGGGCCGCCTTTACGCCAAAGGATGTATAGGCTTCCGTGTAGCACATCGGGCAATTGATGGCGTAGCGCGACAAACCTGACGTACCGGTAAAATCTACCAGCACTCGGTCACCTGAAATGGTGAGCGTCGCAACAAGCGTGACTGGCGCTTCAAAGCCATCAATGGTCATGCGTGCCGTCCAGGAACCTTGCGGCAGCTTTGCGATGATATCGGCCATGGCGCGACGGCTGCGAGAGATAATTTCCTCCCCCAGATGATCAAGATCAGCCAGGTTGAATTCACGCATCATTTCCCGCAGCCGCTTTCCGCCAGTCTCATTGCAGGCCACAAGTGCGTAGATGTCGCCCACCACCTGCACCGGTTCCCGGACATTGGCGCGCACGATGCCGAGAAGGTCTTCATTCATCCGTCCCTCACGCGCCAAGTGCATGAGCGGAATATAAAGGCCTTCGTGATAGATTTGTCGTCCTTCGGCACTGACGCCCAAGCCGCCGATATCCACCACATGCGTTGTGCAGGCGAAAAGCGCGACTGTCCTTCCATCCAGGAAAATCGGCGTCACCACGGTCAGATCAAAAAGATGCCCGGTGCCCTTCCACGGATCATTGGTAATCAGGATGTCGCCATCCTTCAAAGTCTCAGCGGGGAAGGCATCTAGGAAATGCACGACCGAGCGTGCCATGGAATTGATATGCCCAGGCGTACCCGTAACTGCCTGAGCAAGCATCCGCCCCTTCATATCGAAGACGCCGGCAGAAATGTCGCCCGCTTCGCGCGCCGCGGTGGAGAAGGCAGTACGCACCAGGGTCTGCGCCTGTTCTTCGACTACCGAGAGCAGGCGGTTCCAAAGAATCTGGATTTCGATTTCGCCGATCATTTTGCTCATCAGGCGATCCTCTCGATCAGAATATGGCCGGCAGCATTAGGGCCAGCACGGAAGCCTTCGGGTACCAAGGTTGACGTTTCAGCCTCCACAATCACAGCCGGCCCGTTGATACGCGCACCAGGCAAAAGGCTTGCGCGATCATAAATCGAAGCATTAACCAGCTGACGCACACCAGGGTCCATGATGCGCCGCATGCCTGAAGGCGTGGGTGCTGCGGCAGCCGGTGGGTCTGGGATGCGCGCTGGCAGCGGTTTGGCTTCTGTCAGTGAGAGTGTCCAGGTCAATACTTCGATTTCGAGCTTCGGAATCGTGCGTCCATAAAGTGCGCGGTAGGTCGCCTCAAAGGCAGTGCGGAATGCGGCTTCGCTATCCGCGCCATAGGGGCCTGCGGGAAGGGCCACCGCAACCTCATGCCCCTGACCGCGATAGCGCATGAAGCCGGTGCGTACTTCCAGCAGCGCTGCGTCTGGCGCGCCCAGGCGCACAACCGCCTCAGCCTCCGCCCGCATGGAATCATAAAGGCCATTGACCAACGGCCCATCAAAGGCATTCAGGCTGACAAGGCGCGTACGCACCACTTCATAGCCGATCGGCGCGGCAAGAAAGCCATGCGCGGAGCCCACACCTGCCCCTACCGGCACCAATACGCGATCCATGCCTAGCTTCTGTGCCATGCGTACAGCATGCAGCGGTGCGGCGCCGCCAAAGGCAATCATCGTGCGCCCACTGGTCTCCTTGCCATTTTCAACCGCATGCACACGCGCCGCATTAGCCATGGTTTCGGTGACGATTTCAGTAATGGCAAGCGCTGCTTCCGGTGGCGTCATGCCAAGCGTGTTTCCCACAAAAGTATGACACGCGGTATGGGACGCTGCGGCATCAAGCGTGATATGGCCCCCCGCAAAGCGCGCTGGATCAAGCCATGAAAGCACCAAATCTGCATCGGTCACGGTGGGCATGGTGCCACCGCGCCCATAGCAGGCCGGGCCGGGCATGGAGCCCGCGCTATCAGGCCCAACGGTGATGCGCCCAAGCCCATCCACGCGGGCGATGGAGCCACCACCGGCGCCGATCTCAACCATGTCAATCACCGGGATGCGTACCGGAATACCGCTACCCTTCACGAAGCGTGCGGCACGCGCAATTTCAAAATGCCGGGCCTGCTGCGGCTTCATATCATCAATCAGCGTGATCTTGGCGGTGGTGCCGCCCATGTCAAAGGAAAGCGCACGGCTGATGCCACTTTCGGCTGCGATCATCTGCGCGAGGATTACGCCGCCTGCCGGTCCGCTTTCCACCAGGCGAATGGGGAAGCGCCGTGCGGTTTCCACCGTTGTGATGCCACCCGACGACATAATGAGCAAAAGCGGCGCGGTACTGCCAATTGCTTTCAGCCCATCCTCAAGCCGGCGCAAATAGCGTTCCATCAACGGCAACACATAGGCATTGGCAACCGTCGTGGAAGTGCGTTCGTATTCGCGGATTTCAGGGCAGACCTCACTCGAAATCGCGATCACCTCGGGCGCGAAATGTCGGGAGAGAATGTCCTTTGCCCGCCGTTCATGCGCGTCATTCTGATAGGCATGCAGGAAGCAGATGGCGATCGCTTCAGCGCCTTCAGCCTTGGCGGCAACGCCGATGCGTTCCACCGCAGCCTCATCCATTGGTAGCAATACGGTGCCATCCGCGGCCACGCGTTCTGGCACTTCAAAACGCCAGGGCCGCGCGACGAGTGGTTCCGGCCGTTCCATATAAAGATCATATTGCTCGAAGCGGTGTTCATAGGCCATTTCGAGGGAATCACGGAAGCCATCCGTGGTGACCAGCGCCGTAAGCGCGCCCTTGCGTTCAATGAGCGCATTGGTCGCAAGGGTCGTCCCGTGAATGACCAATGCCAAATCCGCCGCGCCAATCCCGGCTTGCGCAAGTATCGCGGCAGCACCTTCCAGCACCGCGCGTTCTGGCGCATCTGAGGTGGTAAGGACCTTGGCGGAGAGCGTCCGATCCGGCAGCGCAAGCACAAGATCAGTGAAGGTGCCGCCGATATCGACAGCCAGGCGCGCAGTCTTGGTCATGATGTCCTTTTTCGTAATCGTACAATGCGCCCTATTCAGGCTGGATATTGGCCGCCTTCACAACGGCGCGCCAGATTTCTGTTTCATTCCGTACAAAGTTGCCAAAATCTACGGTCGCCATGGGGGCGGGCTGAAAGCCGATTCGGCCAAGCATTTCTCCTACCTCCGCACGCGCAAGGATGCGCGCAATCTCGTTTGCCAAGCGTTCGCGGATGGCAAGCGGTGTATCGGGTGGCGCAATAACGCCATACCAATTGGAGATATCAAAATTTGACACAATGCTATTGATCGGCGGCGTATCCGGTGATGTCGCCCAACGCGTGGCCGAAGTGATTCCAAGCAGGCGCAGCTGGCCCTGTTGAACCATGGGCCAAGCCGACGAATCACTGAAGAAAATATCTACATTGCCAGCGACAAGGTCTGTCAGTGCGGGCCCTGTGCCGCGATAGGGCACGTGCAGCATGCGCGTGCCAAGACGCAGGTTCATCAGCTCACCGGCAAGATGCGTAGCTGTACCAACGCCGCCAGACGCAAAGCGAATAAGGTCTGGCTGGCGCCGCACCAGATCAACGAAACCGGCAAGGTCGCGCGCTTCAAGCGTAGTGCGTGAAACCAATAAAAGTGGACTATGGCAAACCATGGTCACGAAGCCGAGTGCGCTCGGGTCATAGGGCGTGCGGCGCACGACGGGGCCTGCAGTCATATTTCCGGCGCTGACCATGCTGAAAGCATATCCGTCAGGCGGCGATTTCGCGACCGAATCCACACCAATCGCACCTCCCGCGCCGGCACGATTCTCCACCACGACCGGTTGGCCGAGCGCTTGACCCAAGGGTTCCGCAAGAATGCGCCCCACTGCATCAACCCCACCGCCTGGCGGAAAGGGCACCACCAAGCGGATTGGACGGTTCGGCCAAGCCTGGGCATGCGCGGCCTGCATCAAGGCGGCGCTGGCTGCAGCGGCAAAAACGCCGCGACCAAACAAACGGCGGCTGGTGCTGTTTTGCATGCCAACAATGCTTCCTTCTGGTTTGGGCCGTAACCGCAGCGTGTTCCCGCGTGAGCAGTATGAGAGCGTAAGCCTCACATTTGTCGAGAGTCAAATTGCGAAGAACAGAGTTCTTGTCAGAAAACATTCCACTATAGTGCGGATATAAAACAACCACGCCTTTGCGATGGAAAAAGCTTTGATCCCATGCTGACTAGTGGTGCGATTTATGCTGACTGTTTCCGCCCCAAAACTATGCCTGCGTACTACTAGCTATGCGTTTTATGGGTCGAGTCACGCTGCTGTCGGGAAACGACAGCAGCGATCGGACCACTGGTGAGGATCAACGCCCCTGGAAGGCGGGCTTGCGCTTTTCCATGAAGGCTTTGCGGCCTTCCTTGTAATCCGCGCTGTCAAAACAGGCGTTCAAATCAGCCTGGATCGCCGCCATGTCGCGGTCTGCCTTGTCCTGCAATACTGCCTGCACCGTGCGCTTATTGGCGAAAAGAGAGAGCGGCGCATTCTGGGCTAAGGTGGCGGTCAGCTTGGCTACTTCCCCGGCCAGCGCATCAGCCGGCACCAGCTTGTTGATCAGGCCAACACGCTCGGCTTCCCGTCCGTCAAAGCGTTCGCCCGACATAAGGATCATATTGGCATGCGCCGGGCCCACCAGGGACACCAGATGCTTCACCATGTCAAAGCCATAAGCGATGCCAAGCTTCGCCGCTGGAATGCCGAATTGGCTGCCTTCCGCCGCGATGCGGATATCGCAGGACATGGCAATGCCGAGCCCACCGCCCATGCAAAAGCCGCGGATTTCGGCGATGACAGGCTTTGTATAAGTGGCCAGCTTCAAGCGCCCCACCGCTGTCTGCCGGCCATATTCCTTCTGCGCATCGGCGTCTGAACGGATTTTATCGAATTGGCTGATATCAGCGCCTGAGACGAAAGCCTTGTCGCCCGCGCCGGTCAGCACCACGCAGCGGACAGATGCATCCGCTGTGAACACATCAAGCGCCTGGCCCATGCCATCCCACATTGCAACCGACATGGCATTGCGTTTTTCGGGCTGGTTGAAGGTAATGCGGCCAACGCCGTCATTGATGTCGGCAAGAATCTTGCCTTCTGCGAATTCCATTTCGTTTATCCCTCGCTGATCACGCCAAGCGCGCGCAATTGGTCAATCTCCGCGGCGCCATAGCCGGCCTGTTGCAGAATTTCGGCGGAATGTTCGCCAAGCCGGGGCGGGATGCGCCGGACAGAGCTTTCCAGCCCTTCAAGATTGATCGCAGTACCCACAACATGGGTCAGGCCGCGCTTCGGCGTGGTCATGGGCGCTGCCATGGCAAGATGTTGCACCTGCGGGTCAGCAAAGACCTGGTCCACCTTATTGATCGGCCCGCAGGGGATGCCGGTGCGTTCCAGCAAATCAATCCAATATTCGCTGGGTTGGGTGCTGGTGACTTCGCCGATGGTTTGGTTCAACCGCGCGCGGTCCGCGCTGCGGCCCTTTAACGTTTTCCATTCCTCAACCTCCAGCCAATCCTTCCGCCCCAATGCTTCGGCGAATTGCGCCCACATCTTGGCGGAAGACGCCGCGATATTGATGGGCTTATCGGCGGTGGGGAAAACGCCCATCGGGATATTCACCGGATGGTCATTGCCGGCCTGGCCTGGGATTTCGCCATCCATCAGCCAGCGCGCCGCTTGCAGATCCAGCATGAACACCATGGCTTCCAGCAGGCTGGTATGCACATAGCGGCCCTGGCCGGTCTTTTCGCGTTCAAACAACGCCATCATCACGGCCAAAGCCAGCAAATTCCCCGCAGTCAGATCCACAAAGGGAATGCCCGCGCGCATCGGCCCACGGCCAGGCTCACCGGTGATGGTCATCATCCCGCCCATGCCTTGGGCGATCTGATCCACGCCAGCGCGTTCCCCGTAAGGCCCGGTCTGACCAAAGCCGGAGATGGAGGCGTAGATCAGGCGCGGATTGATCGGCTTCAGATCTTCATAGGCGATTCCAAGGCGATGCTTCACCTTCACGCGCATGTTTTCAACGACAACATCGGCGGAAGCGGCAAGCTTCATCAGCACTGCCTTGCCTTCCGGCGATTTCAGATTAAGCGCGATGGAACGCTTATTGCGGTGCAGGTTCTGAAAATCATAGCCATCGCGATCGCCGCCAAAGCCATCCGCAGAAGCGGGGGGTTCCACCCGGATCACCTCGGCCCCCCAATCGGCCAAATGGCGCACGCAGGTGGGGCCAGCGCGGGCGAGGGTAAGGTCCAGAATACGCACGCCAGCCAAGGGCAGGCGCGCTTCGGTGGCAAGTTTGGTGTCTATCGGGCTTTCGGGCATGTCATCCTCCGTCCCGGCAAGACTAGGTCGGGCGGGGAGGCAGGGCTAGAGGGGCGCCTTCACCCTATCTCAGGCACTCAGAAAACCCGGTTTCCTTATCAAGCTGCCCATACTCCTTGGCGCGGAAATCATAGCGGGAGACAATGCCGATCACCTTCCCATCGCGCACCACGGGCAAATGCCTGAAGCCGCCATCGGCCATCATATGCAGCGCATCCATGGCATTGCCCTCGGGCGGCAGGCAGATGGGGTGGCGCGTCATGGCGTCTGACAGGCGGATTTCCGTGCCATCCTTCCCATGAGACAGGAAATGCACCGCATCGCGGCCGGTGAAAATGCCAAGCAGCAGCCCAACTGTGTCCGTCACCAGCACGGCGCCCACGCGCCGGCGATGCATGGCGGCGCATGCTTCCTGCACAGTCGCATCCGGCCCCATGGTGAGCGGGTTCTGGTCGCGGACCATTTCTCCCATGCTGCGGTGTGGCATGGCATCCTCCTGTCTTCGAAGTGCAATATGACCGCAATCGCCGCCCGTAGTTATTGACGCAGCGCAAGTTTGGCTGTGGCATAATGGC
Source organism: uncultured Rhodospirillales bacterium (assembly GCA_903927465.1). GTDB lineage: Bacteria > Pseudomonadota > Alphaproteobacteria > Acetobacterales > Acetobacteraceae > Neoroseomonas. The sequence continues at coordinate 43,099 of CAIYMY010000004.1, forward strand.
GCCATGCAGCGTGTTGATCTTGCCCTGGTCTTAGCCGTTGATGCCTCATCCTCCGTGGATCGGGCGGAGTTTGACCTGATGATCGGCGGCTATGCTGCGGCCTTCCGGGACGCGGAGATCGCCGCGGCGTTGCTTTCCGGCCCGGCGGGCGCTTCGGCGTTGGCTATGCTTTTCTGGTCTGGGGAGCGCACGCAGGAAATCGCCATTCCCTGGCGGATTTTGACCACCCCCGCCGATGTGGCGGCGCTGGCAGCGGCGATTGAGGCACTCCCCCGCCTGGTGCCGCCCGGCGCGACAGCACTGGGGGAGGGGATGGCGGCGGCCCTCGCCCTTTTTGCCTCAGGGCCGAAATTTGCGCGGCGGATGGTTTTGGATGTCTCGGGCGATGGCGCGCGTAACCAGGGCCGCCCGCCCGGGCCGATCCGCGATATCGGCGTCGAGGCAGGCATCACCATCAATGCGCTGGCCGTGCTGAACGAAGAACCCGACCTGATGGCGCATTACGCCGCGGAGGTAATCGGCGGCCCCGGCGCCTTCGTTTTGCATTGCCCAGATTATGAAGCCTTCGCCGCCGCCATCCGCGAAAAGCTGCGGCGTGAAATTGCGGGGGTTTTCATCGCCTGATGGGTCTGGCATGGCTTGGCGCATGATGTTGCTCATTCCCGGTCCCGTGCAGACCCGCCCCGAAACCCGCGCCGCCATGGCCCAGGATATCGCCCCCTGGGATCACGGCTTTCGCCCGACCTATGCGCGTATCCGGGAAAGGGTGCGTGATATCGCGGGCGGCATTGCCGGTGAGCATGTGACACTGCCGCTGCAAGGCTGCGGGCATTTCATGATGGAAGCGGCGATCAGAAGCCTGGTGCCGCCGGATGGCAAGCTGCTGATCCCGATGAATGGTTCCTATGCGTCGCGCATGGAACGCATTGCGCGTGAGATTGGGCGCGATGTGGTGACGCTCGACCTGCCCGATACGCGCGGCGCGCGCGAAGAAGATATTGCACCGGTGCTCGCTGCTGATCCCACGATCAGCCATGTGTCCTTCGTCTATAGTGAAACCGGAAGCGGCATTGTGAATGATGCAGCGGGCATTGGGCGCGCGGTACGCAAGGCCGGGCGGCGCATGATCATGGATGCGGTTTCCGCCTTTGGCGCTTTGCCCTTCAATCTGGCCGAGCACCCCGAATGCGATGCGCTGATGTTCACGTCGGGCAAATGCTTGGAAGGCATGCCAGGCATTGGCTTTGCGGTGGCGCGGATTGATAGCATCAAGGCGCGGGCTGGCCAGGCAGGTTCCTGGTGCTTTGACCTGGCCGATGTGTTGACCCATGCGGAACGCGCGGGCTTTGGTTCCTTCCGCTTCACGCCCGCCGTGCAGGCCTTGGCGGCCTTCGATGTCGCGCTTGATTTTTTCGAAAAAGAAGGCGGGCAGCCTGCGCGCCATGCGCGGTACCGCGCCAATGCCGATACGCTTTACGATGGCTTTATCGCCATGGGCATCAAGCCTTACGTGACCAGGGCGGAACAGGGGCCAATCATTGTCACGGTGCATCAGCCCGCCGATCCGCGCTTTGATTTCCCGCGCTATGTGGAAGCTTTGAAGGCGCGCGGTGTGCTGATCAGCAATTTCTGGAATACGGCCGAACCCACCATGCGCGTTGGCGCGATTGGTGCGCTGACGCCCGAAGACATGCAGCGCGCCATCGCCGTCTTCCGCGACGCCTTGGCCGAAGCCCTGCCCGCGGCGGCATGAAGCTTTTCATCGCCACACCCACCATCGCCAGCACCATGCAGGTGGAAACCACGCTTTCCATCGTGAATATGGTGAACGAATTGCGCGATGGCGGGCATGGCGCGGATTGGTTCAATTACGATGGCGCCTATGTGACGCGCGCGCGGCATATCCTGGCCAGTGATTTTCTGGCGCGCGCTGATTTCACGCATTTGCTGTTTCTCGATTCCGATATCGGCGTGCCCAGGGGCGCCATCACGCGGCTATTGCGGACTGGGCATGAGGTGATGGGTCTTGCTTGCCCCTTGCGCCATTTTGAGGCAGCCCGTTTCGCCGAAGCCGCGCGCGCCGCGCCGGAAGGCCCGCCTGATCTGGCGCGGCTGAATGCGCTGTCGCGGAACTTCAACATTGAACCCGATCCGGCGGATCCGGTGATCCGCAACGGCTTGCTCCGCGTGAACCGCATGGGCTTTGGCTGCATCATGATTGCGCGCAGCGCCTTTGAAAAACTGATCGCAAGCGGCAGCGTCGCGCGGCGCAAATCCGAAAGCTTCCGCAAATTCGGCCTGGAGGGTGAATATTGGGCCTTTTTTGATGAAATGAACCTGCCCGAGGGTTTCGTTTCCGAAGACTATGCCTTTTGCCGTCGCTGGCTTGAATTGCCGGGCAGTGCAATCTGGGCGCTGACCGATATGCCGGTCGCGCATATCGGCGCCTATGCCCATCGCGCCGCCTATCTGGACAAGTTTCGCGCCCCGCGCCCTTGACAGCCCGCCCCCGACATGGCGATGCGAGGGTGATCATCCGGGGGGAAATGACATGGCCACAGATCTTGATATCGCGCGCGCCGCAACGCTGAAGCCGATTGCGGAAATCGCCGCACGTGCCGGTATTCCGGCGGATGCGCTGGAACCCTATGGCAAGTACAAGGCCAAGATCGGGCTGGATTTCATCCGCGCCCAGGCGGACCGCCCGGATGGCGCGCTGGTGCTGGTCACCGGCATCAACCCAACGCCGGCCGGTGAGGGCAAAACCACCACCACGGTTGGCCTTGGCGATGCGCTGAATGCGCTGGGTACGCGCACCATGATCTGCCTGCGCGAACCATCCCTTGGCCCCTGCTTTGGCGTGAAGGGGGGTGCCACCGGCGGCGGCTATGCTCAGGTGCTGCCGATGGAAGATATCAACCTGCATTTCACCGGCGATTTTCACGCCATCACCAGTGCCAATAACCTGCTGGCGGCCATGCTGGATAATCACATCTATTGGGGCAATGAACTTGGCCTGGATGCGCGCCGCATTTCCTGGCGCCGCGCGATAGACATGAATGACCGTGCCTTGCGCGGCATCAATTCATCACTGGGTGGTGTCGCCAATGGCTTCCCGCGGGAAGATGGGTTTGACATCACCGTCGCATCCGAAGTCATGGCGGTGTTTTGCCTCGCGCGGGATTTGCCGGATTTGCAGGAGCGTTTGGGCCGCATGGTGGTAGGGCAAACGCGCGATGGTCGGCAGATCACCGCGGCTGATTTGAAGGCCGATGGCGCCATGGCGGCGCTTTTGCGCGATGCTTTCGCGCCCAATCTGGTGCAGACGATTGAAGGCTCCCCCGCGCTGGTCCATGGCGGGCCCTTCGCCAATATCGCCCATGGCTGCAATAGCGTGATGGCAACCCGGCTTGGGCTGAAGCTTGCTGATGTTGTCGTGACGGAAGCGGGCTTTGGTGCCGATCTGGGGGCAGAGAAATTCCTGGATATCAAATGCCGCCTGGCGGGGCTGAACCCCTCGGTCTGTGTGATTGTGGCCACCGTGCGCGCGCTCAAGATGCATGGCGGGGTAGCGAAGTCTGACCTTGGGCGGGAAGATGTGGCGGCGGTAACGCGCGGGATTAGCAACCTCGCCCGCCATGTGGAGAATATGGGCAAGTTCGGCCTGCCGGTGGTGGTGGCGCTGAACCGCTTCACCTCAGACACGGATGCGGAAGTTGCCGCCGTGCAGGCAGCGATCCAGGCAGCGGGGGCGGAAGCCATCCTCTGCACCCATTGGGGCGATGGCGCGAAGGGGGCGGCGGAACTCGCGCGCGCCGTGCAAGCGCGCATCGCGGCGAAATCGGCGCGCTTCGCACCTCTTTACCCCGACGCCATGCCCCTGGCCGATAAAATCCGCAGCATCGCCCAGCAGATTTACCGCGCGCGCGATATCACGCTGCCGGCTGATGTGGCGAAGCGCCTCGCGCGGTTTGAAGAACTCGGCTTCGGGCATCTGCCGGTGTGCATCGCCAAGACGCAATATTCCTTCACCGCGGACCCGACCAAGCTCGGCGCGCCGGTGGATCATGTGCTGCCGGTGCGCGAAGTGCGGCTTTCCGCCGGTGCCGGATTCATTGTGGCTGTGTGCGGCGACATCATGACCATGCCCGGCCTGCCGCGCCGTCCGGCGGCGGAAACCATCGGCCTGGATGGGGAAGGGCGGATCGAGGGGCTTTTCTGAGGGGGTTCTTCCGGCCTAGCCTTCCTCTCGGAGGATTTGGCCATGCTCAACATCACCCCCCTGCAACCGCTTTTCGCCGCCCGTATTGAAGGCGTTGATGTCGCGCGCGGCATTGAAGGTGCCACCATGGCAACGCTACGCGATGCCTTGGACCGCTATGCCGTGCTGGTGCTGCCGAGCCAGGTCATTGATGACCCGGCGCAAATCGCCTTCAGCCAGGGTTTCGGCGCATTGGAAATGACACGCCCCGGCGCGTTTGGCGCCGGCAGTGCCGTGATTGTGCTGAGCAATATCGGCCCCGGCGGTGAGATTGCGGCACCCAGCGATAAGCAACTGCTGAACAATAAGGCCAATCGGCATTGGCACCATGATTCCTCCTTCAAGCCCATCCCGGCCCGGGCCTCGCTGCTTTCGGCGCGTGAGATTCCAAGCGCGGGCGGCAATACGGAATTCGCCTTCATGCGCGGCGCCTTTGCAGCGCTGGACGCTGCTGAACAGGCCAGGCTGCGCGGTATGGTGGCGCTGCATGATTTCGGTTGGTCACGCGGGCGGGTTGATCCCACGCTGGTGACGGAAGCGGAAAAGACCCAACACCCGGCGGTGCGCCAAGCCGTGGTGCTGGAAGAAAACCCCTATGGCTCCGCGCTATATTTGGGTGCCCATGCACGCAGCATTGACGGCATGACTGAAGCCGAAAGCCGTGCGCTGATTGAGCGACTGATGGCGCATGCCACCGAAGATCGCTTCATCTACAGTCATCGCTGGACGCCACGCGATTTGCTGATTTGGGACAACCGCGCCGTACTCCACCGCGCCACCCCCTTCGCGAGCACGACGGAACGGCGGCATATGGTGCGTACGACGGTGGCGGGGCAGGGGCCGACAATCGCGGCCGCTGCCTGATGGCTGCTGGCGTTACGCCTTCCGCCGCGCGCCCACGAGCACGCCATCGGCTTCCAGCGCGGCAATCTCAGCCTCGCTAAAGCCACGCGCCAGCAGCACTTCCCGCCCATGCTGGTTGAAGCGCGGCGGGCGCGTGCGCGCACCACCTGGCGTGCGCGATAATTTGATCGGCGTATTCAGCGCACGGTAATCGCCGATATCAGCGACCATTTCACGGAAGGCAGTGTGATCCGCGGCCATGGCTTCATCCACATGCAGCACCGGGCCGGCGGGCAGGCCAACAGTCAGCATGCGCCGCGTCAGATCATGCCCATCTTCCGTAGAAAAACGCTTTTCCAGGATTTCCGTCAGCGCATCGCGATTGATCACGCGCGCGCCATTGGTGGCGAAGCGCTCATCCTTTGCGACATCAGGAATGCCCAGGAATTCGCAGAATTTCCGAAAGGCCGGGTCATTGCCGGCAGCGATGAAAATCTCGCAGGTTTTGGTTTTGAATTTGGAATAGGGCACCAGATTCGGATGCGGATTACCCGTCGCCTTGGGGCGCTTGTCGGACAGAAAGTAATTCGCCGCATGGGGATGCAGCAGCGCCATGCCGCAATCATGCAGCGTCATGTCGCAATATTGCCCTTGGCCGGATTTTTCCCGCTCATGCAGCGCCATCAGAATGGCGATGGTGGAAAACAACCCCGTCGCAATATCCACAATCGGCGTGCCGAGCCGCGTCGGCCCGGAAGTCTCCGTACCATTGATGGACATCAGCCCGACCATGGCCTGCAGCACCGCATCATAACCGGGAAAGCCACCCAATGGGCCTTCACCGCCAAAGCCGGATACGCGGCAATGGATCAGGCGCTGGAAGCGTTTTGATAGCACTGCCTCATACCCCAGCCCCCATTTTTCCATGGAACCAGGCTTGAAGTTTTCCACCAGCACATCCGCACCTTCCAAAAGGCGCAGCAGCACTTCCTTGCCGGCGGGTTTGGATAAATCCAGCCCAACGCTTCGTTTATTGCGATTGACGCCAACGAAATAGGAAGCATCGCCCGCGCTATCGAAGGGGGGGCCCCAATCGCGCACTTCATCACCTTGCGGGGGTTCCAGCTTGATCACCTCGGCGCCGTGATCGGACAGCACCATGGTGCAATAAGGGCCACCCAATACGCGGGTCAAATCCACCACGCGCAGCCCGGCCAAAGCGCCGGCGGAACGGGCGAGACCCTTGGTGGCGATGCTTGCGTCATTCATGCCGCTTGTTTCCTGCCAAAAACCCGGGTGCAGAATTCCGGGTAGGTTTCCATCATTTCATCACAAATCGGCCCACGCAGCAGCGCGAGTTCTTCCGGC
>CAIYMY010000005.1 GCA_903927465.1 uncultured Rhodospirillales bacterium
GCCGGGCCTTGGCGCGAAGATTGATTTCGATCTGATCAAGCGCAAGACGGAAGGCGTGTTGGAATAGCCCCTAACTACCCCGGCTCCCCCATCGCCGGCGTACCACCGCATTTTTGCATCAGCGCAAAAACTTCCTGCACGACGGCTTCAATCGCCGCCAGATCGGTCCCCTTCGCCACCACGGCCACACCGCCACCGCCGCCCTGCCGGTAATAGGGGTAGGAACCAAGATCCAGATCAGCATAGCTTTGCTGAATGGCGGAAAGCCCTTCCGCGATGGCGCCTTCCACTACGCCATGCGCATGCACGCTGCGCGACAGGATAGGCGGGCCACCTTGCAGCCGGGGCGCAAGGGCTTCGAACATGGATTGCATGATGCGCGGCACACCCGCCATCACATGCACATTGCCGATCGTATAGCCTGGCGCGATGGAAACCGAATTCTCGATCAAGATCGCGCCACGCGGCATGGTCGCCATGCGTTGCCGGGCGGCGTTGAAATCACCGGGCGGGTTCTGGCGCGCGTAATAGGATTCCAGCGCATGCCAGGCTTCCGGCTGCGGTTCCCACGGCACGCCAAAGGCGCGCGCGATACATTCGCTGGTGATGTCATCATGGGTGGGGCCAATGCCGCCGGTGGTGAAGACATGGTCGAATTTCGCGCGTACTTCGTTCACCGTAGTGATGATCACTTCCGGCACATCGGGGATCACGCGCACTTCCTTCATGGGAATGCCGATCTCACCAAGCCTTGTCGCCAGGAATTGCAGATTGGCATCCCGGGTGCGGCCTGAAAGCACCTCATTGCCGATGATCAGCAGGCAGGCGGTTGGGTTCGGCATGGGTCTCTCCTGGATATGCGAGTTAAGCTCAAAGGAAATCGCGCAGCATGGCAACCAGGGGGATATCGGCGGGCGGCATGGCGTAATCGCCAAGCCGTGCCGGGCGCACCCAGGCGAGTGCTTGGCCTTCCATGGCCGTCACCTGGCCCTGCCAACGCCGGCACAGATAAAGGGGCATCAGCAGATGGAATTTCTCATAGGTGTGGGACGCAAAGGTGAAGGGGCCAAGGCAGGCGGCGCTGACATCAATGCCCAATTCTTCGCGTAATTCACGGATCAGCGCTTCTTCGGGTGTTTCGCCAGGTGCTACCTTGCCGCCCGGGAATTCCCATAAGCCGGCGAGAGGTTTGCCTTCAGGTCGGCGCGCCAGCAAAACGCGGCTTTCCGGGTCAATCAAGGCCACAGCCGCCACCAGCAGCGTTGGCTTGCCAGATGTGGGCGCGGCCATCATCGGCACTGGTGCTGCCTCAGCCGCGATATCCATCCGCGTGGCGCTGAATAGCCGCACCGGCATGGCCCCACCGCGAGAAATAAACTCCTGACTACCCGCACCGCTTTCCTTGAAGCCGATCCGTCGCAACACCGCTGCCGAGCGTTCATTATCCACAAGCGCTGAGGCCACCAGCCGATCAATATCCAGATTAGCCAGCGCCCAATGCGCCAAGCGCCCCGCTGCTTCCGACCCAAGCCCCTGTCCCCAATGGCGCCGGCCGATCCAATAACCAAGCTCAGCCTCTCGCGGGTTTTTGGGATCGAGCGTCAGGCCAACACAGCCAAGCAGCGCTTCCGTGCCGTCATCCAGACGCGTCACCGCTAAATGCCAAGCGGTGCCGGCGGCGATTTGCGCAAGGGTGGACGCGATCCATTCATCCGCCAGATCGTGCGGATAGGGGAAGGGCACGCGAGCCAGGGTTTTCGCCACTTCCCAATCATTCACCAGCCGATGCAAGGCGGCCGCGTCATCAGCTTGCAAGGGGCGAAGCGAAAGACGCTCAGTTACCAGCGGTACAAAATCATTTTCCATGGCAGCGCTGCGGCGCGTCAGCTCCGGTAACTGCCATTGATGTCAATATAGCCATGCGTCAGATCGCAGGTCCAAACGGTGGATTTGCCCTTGCCAAGGCCGATATCCACGGTGATTTCCACTTCGCGGCCCTTCATATGCGCCACGACGGGTGCTTCATCATAGCCATCCACCACGCCGCCATCGCGCGCCATCCAGACGCCGCCGACATTGACGGAAAGCTTATCGCGATCCGCGGGTTCGCCCGCCTTGCCGACGGCCATGACAATGCGGCCCCAATTCGCGTCCTCACCGGCAATTGCGGTTTTCACCAAAGGCGAATTGGCGATGGACATGGCAATGCGATGCGCCGAACGCGCCGTAGTGGCGCCGGTCACGTTGATCTGGATCAGCTTCTGCGCGCCTTCACCATCGCGCGCCACCATCAGCGCCAATTCCATCAGCACTTCATTCAAGGCGCGCGCGAAATCCTTCAGCACCGCGCCGCCTTCCGCCGGTACGCGGGGATGCTTCGCCGTGCCGGTCGCGAAAACCATCACGGTATCAGAAGTGGAGGTATCGGAATCCACCGTCACGCAATTGAAGGAACGATCAACGCCTTTCTTCAGCAGCGCTTGCAAAGCAGCGGCGGGAATTTTCGCATCCGTCGCCAGGAAGGACAGCATGGTCGCCATATCTGGCGCAATCATGCCGCTGCCCTTGGCGATGCCGGCGATGGTCACTTCCGCATCCCCAATGCGCGCCTTGCGAATGGCGCCCTTCGGGAAGGTATCCGTGGTCATGATGGCCTTCGCGGCACCCTGCCAATCACGCTCCGCAGCCGCTTCAAAAATGCGCGGCAGGGCAGCGATCAGCTTTTCGGTTGGCAGTTTTTCGCCAATGACGCCGGTGGAAGCCAGAAACACTTCCTTGGGCTTGCAGCCCAGGATTGCGGCGGCGGCCTTGGCGGTTTCCTCACAGGTTTGGCGACCGGCACGGCCGGTGAAGACATTGGAATTGCCCGCTGTCACCACCAGGCCGCGCGCCTTGCCACCGGGCAGCGCGGCGCGGCACCAATCCACCGGCGCGCCTGGGCAGCGATTGCGGGTGAAAACCCCGGCCACTGTCGTGCCTGTCGGGAAGGCCATCACGGTCACGTCATCGCGATCCTTGTAGCGAATCGCCGCGCGGCCTGAGGCAACGCGCACCCCCGGCACCGCCGGCATTTCCGGCAGTGTCAGAGCAAGTGGTGAGGTGGGGATATCATGTCCGGCCATGGGATTTCCTCCGAGATTAACGACGATTTGGGGCGGCGGGGCGGCCCGCCGGGGCGGTTGGGGCTGGGGGTTCCGCCGCATCAATCGCGCGTGGGGTGGAACCATCCAGGTTGAAACGCTCGATCTTCGCAGCGCTGCGGGCGCGCTCAACAACAGTGCTGATTTCAGCCTCGAACAGGCGTTGGCGCAGCGTCTCACGTGCTTCCTCAAAGGGTGGCGGCGCTGAGGAACGGCGTTCATCCACCCGGATGATGTGCCATCCAAAGGGGCTGCGCACCGGCGCGGCGCTTATCTGCCCTGCCTGTAGCGCAAAGGCGGCTTCGGCGAATTCCGGCACCATATCCCCGCGCTTGAAGAACCCAAGGTCACCGCCTTCCCGCGCGCCAGGGCCGGCGGAACGGCGCTGCGCCACGGCGTTGAAATCAGCCCCGGCGCGGATTTCAGCCAAGGCTTCCCGAGCCTCCGTTTCTGTCGGCACCAGAATGTGGCGGGCGCGCACTTCTTCTTCCACCGGGCGGGCGCGGATTTCGGCGTCATAGGCCGCGCGGATGCGTTCATCCGTGACGAGTCCAGCCAATGCACGGGAAATATAGGCCTGCTGCAATTCCTGTTCTTCTGCGCGACGGACCCGGGCACGGACGGCCTCATCCTTATCCAGCCCCGCGCGGCGGGCAGCGGCGGCCACGGCGCGGCCCGCGATCATCTGATCCAGCAGCAGGGGATAGAGCATTTGCGGTGGCGCGCCGCGCAATTCTTCAGGCAATTCCTGGGCGGCATTGGCGAGGTCTGAGAAGCGAATCTCCTCCCCATCCACGCGGGCCACAATGGGGTCAGTCGGCAGGGCGGCTGGGGCGGGCTGGGCCAGGCCGGGCTGGGCAAAAATGACCCCCAGCAATAGCGCCAAGGTGGCACGAAGGGGGGCGATGGCGGCAGGGCCGCGCGAATGGCGCATAGGGGCTGGTCCCAAATCGGTGATCGGCCCGGAACATGGCCGAAGCGCCCCTTCCCCACAAGGCGCAAGCGTTGACCCGCCCCCCGGGGGAGCCTATCTCTGCGGCCAATCCGAAACATGCTTTAGGCGCTCCGGCGCCACGAACGGGCGTGAGCCCGCCGGAGATTGACGCGCCAGATGTTTGCCCGCCTTGCAGCCGCTATTTTCGGCACCTCCAACGACCGCGCCTTGAAGCGCTATCAATCCCGCGTGCCCGCGATAAATGCGCTGGAACCCCGCCTGCAGGCGCTGTCAGATGAAGCGCTGGCGGGGCAGACCGCGCTTTTGCGCGAAAGGCTGGCCAAGGGCGAGGCCTTGGATGCGCTGCTGCCGGAAGCCTTCGCGACTGTGCGAGAAGCGTCCCGCCGCGTGCTGGGCTTGCGCCACTTCGATGTGCAGATGATCGGCGGCATGGTGCTGCATGAAGGCAAAATCGCCGAGATGAAAACCGGCGAAGGCAAGACGCTGGTTGCGACCCTGCCGGTTTACCTGAATGCGCTGCCCGCCAAGGGCGTGCATGTGGTGACGGTGAATGATTATTTGGCCAAGCGCGATGCCGAATGGATGGGGCGCGTCTATGGCTTCCTGGGCCTGACCGTTGGCGTGATTGTGCATGGGCTGACGGATGACCAGCGCCAGGCGGCTTATGCCTGCGATGTCACCTACGGCACCAATAATGAATACGGCTTCGATTATCTGCGCGACAATATGAAGTATCGGCTGGAAGATATGGCCCAGCGCGATTTCGCCTATGCCATTGTGGATGAAGTTGACAGCATCCTGGTGGATGAAGCGCGCACGCCGCTGATCATCAGCGGGCCGACCGACGACACTTCCGATCTTTACCGCCGCACCGATGAGGTGATGGTAGAACTGGTGAAGGACAAGGAAACCTTTGAGAAGGACGAAAAGCAGCGCGCCGTGAGCCTGACCGAATTGGGCGGCGAAAGGGTGGAAGAATTTCTCCGCCAATTTGGCCTGCTGATCGAAGGCAATATGTATGACACTGAAAACGTATCCCTGGTGCATCATGTGAACCAGGCCTTGCGGGCGCATACACTTTTCACGCGCGATGTTGAATACATTGTCCGGCAGGACAAGATCATCATTATTGATGAATTCACCGGCCGCATGATGGAAGGCCGGCGCTATTCCGATGGTCTGCATCAGGCGCTGGAAGCCAAGGAACATGTGACAGTCCAGCCGGAGAATCAAACGCTGGCTTCCATCACCTTCCAGAATTACTTCCGGCTTTATCCGAAGCTTGCCGGCATGACCGGCACGGCGGCGACGGAAGCTGATGAACTGGCGGAAATCTATAAGCTGGATGTGGTAGAAATCCCGACCAATGTGCCTGTGGCGCGGCTGGATCAGGATGATGAGGTCTATCGCAACGCCGAAGAAAAATACGAAGCCGTTGCAAAGCTGATCGAAGAAGCGCGCGGGCGTGGCCAGCCCTGCCTGGTTGGCACCACCAGCATTGAAAAATCGGAACTGATTTCAACGCTGCTGAAGAAGAAGAACATTCCGCACCAGGTGCTGAATGCGCGCTACCATGAACAGGAAGCGACCATCATTTCCCAAGCCGGGCGCGCCGGTGCGGTGACGATTGCGACCAATATGGCAGGCCGCGGCACGGATATTCAATTGGGTGGTAATCTGGAAATGCTGGCGCGGCAGGAAGCCAATGCTTCCGAAGGGCCGGAATTTGAAACCGCTTTGGCGCGCCACAAGACCGAAGTTGATGCGGCGCGCCCAATCGTGCATGCCGCCGGCGGGCTTTTCGTGATTGGCACGGAACGCCATGAAAGCCGGCGCATCGACAATCAGCTTCGCGGTCGTTCAGGCCGGCAGGGGGACCCCGGTGCTTCGCGCTTCTTCCTTTCCTTGGAAGATGATCTGATGCGCATCTTCGGGTCGGACCGAATGGGCGGGATGTTGCAAAAGCTTGGCCTGAAAGAAGGGGAGGCGATTGTCCACCCCTGGATCAACAAGGCCCTGGAACGCGCGCAGAAAAAGGTGGAGGCGCGGAACTTCGACATCCGCAAGAATCTGCTGAAATATGATGACGTGATGAATGATCAGCGCCGGGAGGTTTATGCCCAGCGCCGCGCTTTCATGATGGCGAATGAGGTGGCCGAAACCATCGCGGAAATGCGCGAAGAAACCATCGCGGATCTTGTCGCGCGCGCCATTCCGGAAAACGCCTATCCCGAACAATGGGATTTGGAAAAGCTGGATCGTGACGTCAAGGAAATTCTGAACCTTGATCTGCCGGTGGCGGATTGGGCGCGGGAAGAAGGCATTGATGATGACGCAGTGCGCGAACGCCTGATGCAGGCGGCGGCGCAGGCTTACGCGTCTCGCGCGGCCAATGTGGGGCCGGAGATCATGCGCCAGATCGAAAAATCCCTGCTGCTGCAGATTTTCGATCAATCCTGGAAGGAACATCTGCTGTCCTTGGATCATTTGCGCCAGGGCATCGGGCTGCGCGCCTATGGCCAGCGTGACCCGCTGAATGAATACAAAAGCGAAGCCTTCCGCTTGTTCAATTCCATGCTGGAAAACCTGCGCGAACGTGTGACCAGCCTATTGCTGCGCATTGAAATCCGCCCGGATGCGCCCCCACCCGCGCCGGAAGGCATTGGCGTGTTTGACATGCGCCACCCGGACCCAACTTTGGCGGGTGCGGAGATGATGGAAGTGGATGGCCCGCCGATGACCGCGCCGATCGGCACGGCTTCAGCGCGTTCCTTGCCCGCGGCGGTGGACCCGAATGACCCAAGCACTTGGGCGGGTACACCGCGCAATGCGCCCTGCCCATGTGGTAGTGGCAAGAAGTTCAAGGCGTGTCACGGGCGGGTTTGAGGTATTTGCTGGTCCAGTAATTCCATCGGGCTCACAAAAGCGTTAGGTCAGCGCTTCTGGGGCAGTGACCTCCTCATGCTGCTGCGCCGCGCCCTTATCGGCCTCGACCCCGGGCAGGGTCCCGTCCAGTTCCTGCTGTGCATCGAACTTGAGAAGGCGCTTGAGCGGCTTTCATGATCGCGCTACAAACTGCGCATGATCCTCGTTGGCCAGTTCGACTCTGCCTTCGCGCGGCGCGTGGCGGTGACTCTCAATCACTACCGCATGCCTTACACGCGCAATCCGATCTCGGTGTTCCGCGATATGGAGGAGATGCGAAAGATCAATCCGCTGGTGCGCGTACCTTCGCTGATTCTGGAATCGGGTGAGGTGCTGATCGACTCCTCCGCAATCATCGACCACTTGGACGAGATGGCGGGACCAGCCCGCGCGCTGACGCCGCCGCATGGGCCGGAGCGGCGCAAGGTGCTGCAGGCGGTGGTGCTGGCGCATGGATTGATGGACAAGTGCGTTGCGCTGTCCTTTGAGCGGCTGTTCCACAGCGACAAGCACATCAACCGTGACTTCGAAAAGCGGCTGATGCAGCAGATTTCGGCCGCGCTCGACAAACTGGAGCATGACTGCGGCACGCCTTGGTTCTTTGGCGGGAAGATGACGCAGGCCGATATCACCACCGGCTGCCTTGTTGGCTACATGAAGATGCGCGTGCCCGATATGTTTTCGGCGGACAAGTATCCGAAGCTTCACCACCTCGCGCTCCATTGTGAGAGCATGGAAGAATTCGTGAAGGCCCGCCCCTCGCCAGACGAAACGGTGCCAGACCAGACACGGAATTAGCCGGCTATAAGCCAGACCTCCTGGCAAAGGCCATGCCGGCTAGGAAATACAAGGCGTGTCACGGGCGGGTTTAGCGCATCTTCAAGCCAAGTGGGGCGCGGCTACAAATCCGGATTGACAGACCTTCAGGCGGACCATTAGCGTCTGTTGCATGAATGAAGACTGCCTCTGCAACGCTAACCGACGCCGTCGCTGTTTCTCAGCGGCGGCTTCTGTGGCTGCGTGCAGACAAGCCCCTCCCCCGGTGAGGTCCGCCTTGTAGCGGTCCATACCCGAGGCGGCATCAGCCCGCATCTTTGAACCCCCGCAGCCCCTGGCTTCGGGGGTTTTTCTTTGCCCAGCTCACAGGAGAACACCGTGCGAAACAGCGACTCCGCCCACCCCGATCCTTTACAAGCATCTGAAGATGCCGGGCACAAAACAGTGCGGCGCGCCACCATCGCTGATGCGGTGACCGTCCGCGAACTGACCCGCGCGGCCTACGCGAAGTGGGTGCCCATCCTTGGGCGTGAGCCGCGGCCGATGACCGCCGACTACGACGCGGCACTGCGTGAACACCTTGTAGACCTGCTGCGCGTGGATGGCGAAGCCGTGGCGCTGATCGAAATGGCGCCTAAGCCTGACCACCTGCTGATCGTCAATGTCGCGGTGGTACCCGCCCAGCAGGGCAAGGGCCACGGCCGCGCCCTGATGGCGCATGCGGAGGAGGTCGCCCGATCGCTCAACCTGCGCGAGGTGCGTCTCTACACGAACGCGCTCTTTGCTGAGAATCTGCGACTCTACAGCCGGCTTGGCTACCGGGTGGACCGCGAGGAACAGCACCCGCAGTTCGGCGTCGCCGTGCATATGAGCAAGCGCCTCGACGCCATAGCCGACGAGCACTCCAACAGCAGGACATCACCATGAGCATTCGCATTGGCATTGTCGGGATCAGCGGTTTTGGCGGTGGCGAGGCGATGCGCCTGGTAGCAAACCACCCGGCTTTCGAACTGGTCTACGCCGCAGGTGAAGGCAGCGCCGGTAGCCGCTTGGGGGACCGCTTCCCCGGCGCGCCAGCCAAGCTGGCCGAGTTGATGATCGAGAAGTGGGACCCGGCGATGCTCCCGAAGCTCGATGTGCTGTTTGCCTCGCTGCCCACGGGCAGTTCGGCCGAGTCGTTGGCGCGTGTCCCAAAGGGCGTGAAGATCGTCGATATCGGCGGCGACCACCGCTATGTAGAAGGTTGGGCTTATGGTTTGGCCGACATCTGGCCAGCGCAAATCGAGGGTCAGACTCGCATTGCCAATCCCGGCTGCTTTCCTGCGGCGACGCTTACCGCGCTGGCGCCACTGCTGGCCAACAAGCTGATCGAACCCGGCAACATCGTGATTGACGCCAAGACCGGCATCTCCGGTGCTGGTCGGGGCGGCGCCGACAGCAGATTCGGCTATGCCGAGAGCAATGAGAACCTGGTGCCCTATGGTCTGCTGAAGCACACCCACATGCCCGAGATGGCTAGAACGATTGAGCAGCTAAGCGGCAGCAGCGCGGCCGGGCTGGTGTTTACGCCGCACCTGGTGCCGATGACCCGTGGCATACTCGCGACCATCTACTGCCGAGGCCGCGCTACCACGGACCAGTGCTTGGACGCGGCGCGGCGCTTCTATGCTGGGCGGGCCTTTGTTCGCGTGACCGACAAGCCACCGCAGACCAAATGGGCTACCGGTTCGAACCTTGCGTTCATCAGCTACGCGGCGGACCCAGAGCGCAACTTGGTGATCGCAATGGGCGTGGTTGATAACCTCGGCAAGGGGGCGGCCGGCCAAGCGGTGCAGAATGCGAACCTGATCTGTGGCCTGCCGGAAACTGCAGGGCTGGATGGCGTGCCTGTTTGGCCATGAGATACGCCAAGCAACATACGCCAAACCCCTGGCTCGCCCCGCGCCAGGCTACGCATTTCGCGCTATAGACGACCAAGGAAAGTCAGAGGTCGGGCGCCGCCCGGAAATGCTGCATGAAATTGGCCCGTATTGGCCTGATCGCCCTGATGCTGCTGGTGTTTGCTGCGCCCGCCCATGCTGCCTGGGAATATACGCGCTGGGGCATGAATGAAGCGCAGGCGGTAACGGCTTCCCGCCGCGCGGTGCGCAGCCTGCCGGCTGCGGAACGGCGCATGATGGATACGCGGGTGGAATATCGCGCCCGCGGCGTCTTCAGCGTGGAGGGGCTGCGCATGAATATTGCCTTTGGGTTTGATACAAAGACCGGCGGCTTGGCTTGCGTTTCAGGCCGCGGTGCCGCAGCGCAGGGCGATGCGCTACGCCAAAGGCTGATTGCGCGCTTCGGGCCGCCCGAATTTGATGATCAGGATGAACGCAGCAGTGAACAGGATATCGGCTGGAGCACGCCGGATAAGATTGACTTGGTGATCACCTCGGCCGGCTTTACCCTGCTACATTGTGCGCCGGGCTACTGAGCAAAGCCATCAGCGGCGCGATGGAAGCCGAACTGTCCAACGCCCAAAGCGCTGCAATCTGCCCTTCCACATCCGCCGTGGTGCCGCCCAACGCCGCATTGGCACGATATTTAGCAGCGAGTTCAGAGTCACTCAGCGGCCGTTCTGCGCTACCGCGTGGATGTTCCACACTGGCCTGATGCGTGCTGCCATCAGCAAGTGTGATGGTCACGCGTGCCGCGCCGCGCGGCAGGCTGGCATCGCATTCTGCCAGCACTTTTGCGCGCAGTGCCGCAAGGGCGGGGTCCTGCACTGCCGCCATTTCAAAATCTGCCACATCAGCGCGGCCAAGCAGCAGCGCAATCGCGGCGCAATGATGGATGCTGACGCGCGTGTCGCGTTCATTGCGCACCACACGATCCCCGCGCGCCAGCAAAAGCGCATCGCCGGCAACCGTTACGCGCGTGATTTGCGCCACCGCATTGCCAAGCTGTTCGCGCAGCGCCAGGCAGGCATCAATCACGGCATGAAAGACGATGCCCGCCGCATAGGGCTTGTAGGTATTGCGCGCGATTTCCCAGCGCTGGCCGAGCCCTTCGGTGATCTCGGCCAGCACGGGTTCATCTCCCATGGCGCGCGCCCAGCCCAGAGGCCCTTCAATGGCAAGCGGTGCGGCGCGATAGCCGCGCGCAGCGAAACGCGCCGCCAATATGCCATTGCGCGCCGCATTGCCGACGCCGATATTCTTGGCCGCAGTCGCGAGGTTTTCCACAATACTGCCCGATTGACTGGCGGCGATGCCAAGCGCATCCGCAGTTTGTTTTGCTGATAGCCGCATCAGCCGCGCCGCTGCCGCCGCCGCGCCAAAAACCCCGCAGCTTGCAGTAATGTGCCAGCCCCGCGCGTATTGCCCAGGTGAGACCGCATTGCCGATGCGGCAGGCGATTTCTGCGCCCAGCAGAAAGGCGTGCAAAACCTCGGCCCCGCTCGCACCAACTTCTTCGCCAAGCGCAAAGGCCACAGGGGCCACCGGCGCGCTTGGGTGGATTACGGTGCGCAGATGCGTGTCATCATAATCCAGCAGATTGGACGCAATGGCATTGACGAAAGCCGCTTCCATCACGCCAAGCCTGTCGCGCTGGCCCAGCACCGTGGCGCTTGGCTCGCCTGAGGCATCGCGCATGATCTCAAGCGCCGTGATCACCGCCGGATCACGCGCGACACCCAAGGCGCAGCCGACGTGGTTGAGGATGGAACGTCGCCCTTCATGCCGCAGCGCTTCGGGCAGGGCTTCAAACCGCGATTCGCTTACGAAACGCCCCAGGATTTGCGTGGCCGATAATGCTTCACTCATGGGGCGCGTCCTTTGATTTACTCGGCAATCTCACGCGCCATGACGCGCGCCGGCGCACCATCTGACCCGGTGATGGAAAGCGCACCAAAGATGAATTCAACGCGCTTGCCGGCAAGCGGGCGGGGCCCGCGCAAATGCTCACAAATCAGCACGCCATCACGGAGCAAGCGCTGATGCACGGGCCAGGTGAAGCCCTCGGGTGGACGACGATGCACGGGCAGATCCGGTGTGGCGAAATCACAGGCGAGCAGTTTTACCTGCTTCGCCACAATCCAATCCGCTGCTGCCAAACTAAGGCAAGGATGCGCATCATAAGCGGGCGTATTGATATGCGGCGAAGAACCCGTATCCAGCGCCAGGATATCGCCGGGGCGCAGCAAAGGGCGCGCAGCTTCCAGATGTTCTGGTTCAAGCAGACTATTGGGCGGCAGATCAAAACGCCAGACAACGCCGGGGCCAATCCAGCGTTCCAGCGGCACTTGTTCCATGCTGGGCCCATCGCTGTAGAAATGGCAGGGCGCATCAACATGCGTGCCGGTATGCACCACCATCTCGAAGCTCGTCACGGTCAGTGGATCAGCCGGCAGACAAAATAGTTTCTTGACCTTAGGCGGGCCGAAGGTCGGCACGCGCGGCATCGCTTCATCTATGGGGTGCGTCAGGTCCAACCAGGGGCCGAGCGGCGTAGTTTCCTGTCGGGGAGGCAAGGGCATCCAACCACGCCAGCCAAGCCCACGTTCTTCTGCCTTATCACACATGTTTTCTCTCCCTTACACCGCGCGCAGTATGCTTGATGCCATCGTGAATGGGCACGCGGTATCTGTCCAGCACGGGCGCCGCTTTCCCTCGCGCGCAAGCGGGGCAATACTCGGCACCTCGACATAAGGGACGGAACGGTATGGCCAAGGGTGGCGGATTGCTTTGCGTGATGAATGACATCGCGCCGGCTTGCGATAGGCGCGACTATGAAGCCTGGTATCAGGGTGATCATGTGCCGGATCGGCTGGGCATACCTGGCTTTCAGCATGCCAGGCGCTATCGCCGCTTGAATGGGCCGCGCGCGGAGTTTCTCACTTTTTACGAAACAGCAACGCCCGCGGTTCTGTGCTCGGCGCCCTATATCAAGCGGCTCGCGGAACCCACGGACTGGACCGCGCGCATCATGCTGCATTTCCGCACCATGTCGCGCAGTATTTGCCGTGTGGAACTGGATGAGGGGCAAAGGGGTGTGGGTGGCTTGCTGGCGCTGATTGCCCATCAAGAAGACCCATCAGCCGCGCTTGAAGCGCAATTGGCGGCGGTGCTGGCGCAGCCGGGTGTGACGCGCGTGCGGATATGGCGCGCTGATCCTACCGTGACCGTGCCAAGCCCCGAAGAAAAACTGCGCCCCGGGGGCGATGGGTCCTTCGCCACGATTATCGTGGTTGAAGGCACGAATGCCGAGATGATCACTGCAGCGCTTGCTGCCCAAGGGGTATCGGACCCTGCCAGTTTTTACAGCCTGATTTACGCTTCACCAGCAGCGCCGCAGAAGGAAGAAACACGATGACCACGCGCGCCCTTGCCGAATTCACGGCCGGTATCAAGCCTGATGCTTTGCCGCCGGAAGTCATGCGCCAGGCGGCACGGCTGGTGTTGGATGCGTTGGGCTGCGCCATGGCGGCTTGGACGGAGGATGCTGAAAAATCCCGCATCGCGCGTGATATCGCAGCGCTTTATCCTGGCGCGCCTGGCGCGCATGTGATGGGAACGGCGGGTGCCGCCGTGCAGCCCGCTTTCGCCGCACTGGCCAATGGTATTCTGATCAATGCCGCCGATAATGATGACACACATAAGCGCGCATTATTGCATGTGGGTTCAGTCATGGTGCCAACCGCGCTTGCCTTGGCCGAAGCGCGCGGACTTTCAGGGCGGGCAATGCTGGCCGCGCTGGTGGCAGGGTATGAAGTTGCCGTGCGTGTCGGCATGGCGGTGATGCCAACGCATTATCGTTTCTGGCATTCCACCGCGACCAACGGCACTTTCGGCGCCGCTGCTGGCGCTGCCCATGCCATGGGGCTGGATGCGGATGGTGTGCAGCGCGCCTTGGGCCTGGCGGGCACGCAGGCGGCGGGGCTGAATACCTTCTTTGAATCCGGCGACATGACCAAATCCATCCATCCGGGCAAGGCTGCGCTGAATGGTATTCTGTCCGCGCAATTGGCGGCACTTGGGGCGACCAGCCCGCCTGGCATTCTGGAACACCCGAAAGGCTATCTGGCTGCGTTTTCGCTGGAACCAAAAGCGGCCGCGCTGACAGCGGGCTTGGGCACGGAATGGGAAATTCTGCAAAACGGCTTCAAATACTTCCCTTCAATCCTTGCCAGCCATTCACCGATTCAGGCGACCCTTGCCATTGTGGCCAAGCATAAGCCGGACCCGAAGCGGATCGTGGCCATTACCAACGAAACCTATGACACGGTGAAATCTCATTTTTCCAATAAGGATGTCACCACGCTGATGGGGGCGCGGGTTTCCGTGCCCTATTGTATCGCCGCTGCCGCGGTGGATGGTGAATTGACGCAGCGCCAATTCGCCGCCGGGCGTGTGCATGACCCGTTGATCCGGCAGGTGCTGGCACGCACGGAGGTGGTGCCAGATGCGGAATTGAATAAGCTCTATCCCGCGAAATTCCCGGCGCGTGTGACGATTACACTGGATGACGGCACGAAGCTGACCGAAACCGTGCTTTTGCCAAAAGGAGACCCCGGTGCGCCGCTTTCCGATGATGAATTGGAAGCGAAATACCGCGACAATGCCGAACCGCTTTTGGGCAAGGCGGGTGCTATGGCGCTGCGCGATGCGATCTGGCGGCTGGATGGCGCGCCGGATATGGCAGAGCTGGTGCGCTGCATGCGCCCCAGCTAATTCTCAAGCATAACGCTTCAAAATATCGCGCATGGCCGGCGCCATATCGAGCCTGGCCAGCGCGAAAGCCACCTGCGCTTCCAGGAAGCCGGCCTTATCGCCGCAATCAAAACGGCGACCCTGATAGCGCAGCCCGTGGAAGGGCTGCGTACCGATCAGCTTCGCCATGCCATCAGTCAATTGCACTTCACCGCCCGCGCCTTTTTCCATGCGCGCCAAATGGCCGATCAC
Organism: uncultured Rhodospirillales bacterium; assembly: GCA_903927465.1. Classification (GTDB taxonomy): domain Bacteria; phylum Pseudomonadota; class Alphaproteobacteria; order Acetobacterales; family Acetobacteraceae; genus Neoroseomonas. The sequence goes on from CAIYMY010000005.1 coordinate 14,745, forward strand.
TTCGGGCATCAGCACATAGCGGCCGATGATGGTCAGGTTCGAAGGCGCCTGCTCAATCGGTGGCTTTTCCACCAGGCCCTTTACCGAAACCAGCCGTCCGTGATCTTCCGCCACATCAAGCACGCCGTAGCGGTTGACGCGATCACGCGGCACTTCTTCAATAGCGACAACATTACCGCCGGTTTCATGATAGGCTTCGGCGAGTTGCGCCGTGCAGGAAACCTCGCATTGCATCAAATCATCGGGCAGCAGAATGGCGAAGGGATCATCGGCGATGAAGGCGCGCGCGCACCAAATGGCATGGCCGAGCCCCATGGGCACTTGCTGGCGGACCGACATGATGGAACCAGGCGGCAACGCATCGGCGCGCAACGCCGCCAATTCTTTTTCCTTGCCGCGTTCCGCTAAAGTGCGTTCCAGCTCATAGGCAATATCGAAATGATCCACCAGCATGGTCTTGCCGCGACCGGTGATCAGGCAGATCTGCTCAATGCCTGCGGCACGCGCTTCTTCCACCGCGTATTGAATAAGCGGCTTGTCCACGATGGGCAGCATTTCCTTCGCCATGGTCTTGGTGGCGGGCAGGAAACGCGTGCCCAGCCCCGCGACAGGCAAAACGGCTTTCTTGAGCGGCTTCAGGGACACGCGATGATTCCTCCGATCTTGCCTCCTTAATGCCCGGAAAGCCGGGCACGAATAAGGCGGCCCAAGGGATCAAAAGGCGGAAAAACGTTCTTCCATGATGCGGTGCCGGGGCACGCCCACCGCTTTCAGCCCCTGATGCGCGGCGCGGATCAGGGGTTCTGGCCCGCAAAGGATGAATACCCTGCCCGCGCCTGCGGCCTTGGCCGCCGCAGCCTGGATCAGATCGGGTGTCATCATGCCGGCAAGCCCCGCCCAGCCTGGCGGGGGTTCTTGCAAGACATGGCGGATATCCAGGCGCAACTGCGCCGCCAGCTTGGCTAATTCCGCCGTGGCCATGATCTGCCCCTGGTGGCGATTGCCATAAAGCAGCGTGATGGGGCGGGTTTCGCCGTGCGCCGCGGCCTCTCGCAACAGGGAGAGCATGGGCGCAAGCCCCGCACCCCCCGCGATCATGAAAATGCCGGGCTCTCTGCGCCCTTCCAGGCACAGCGCACCATGCGGGCCATCCACAAAGGCGCGCGCGCCCAGCGGCAGCGTGCCGATCTGGCGCGTGAAATCGCCCACTTCCTTGATCAGAAAGCGCAAAGCCTTCCCATCCGTGGGCGCTGAGGCGATGGAGAAGGGATGCTCCCGCACCGAAAAGGCCGAGCAATCCAGCCGCAGCCAGGCGAATTGCCCGGCGCGATAGGCAAGCCCCGCATGGCCATCGGGTTCCAATGTCAGCGACCAAAGCTGGTCACCGACGCGTTCCAGGCCGGCGATGCGCCAAGGGCGGCGCGCCAACTGCCAGGGCCGCAGCAGATAAACCGCAACCAGGCTGCCAAAAGCCAAGGCCAGCATGAACGCCCAATAGGCCATCAGCGCCGGCGCGGCGGAATAGCGCCCGGCAGAGATGGCATGATGCAACGCCAACCCCGCCAGCAGCGCCGCGCCAAGCCCATGGCTGACCCGCCAGGTTTCATAGCGATAGGGTAAATCATCTCGCCTGATGGCCGTGATTATCAGCAAACCCAGCAGCAACCAGGCCAAAGCACCGGAAATGAGTGAGGCCGCATCCAAGCCCAGCACCAGCGCGCCGGTAGGATCATCCGGGCGCTGAAAGGCCGTGCCGCTGGGGCTCAGATAAAATAGCGGGTGCAGCAGCGCGGCGATTGTCAGGATTTGCGCGAAAATCTGATGCCAGCGCAGGCTGCGATCCATGCCGATGCCGGCACTGATCACGCGAAACCGGCCAGAGAACAAAAATTCAAGCAGCAACGCAGCCATGGCCATCATGGCGATGGCGCTGGAAGCTTCATCCAGCCAGGGCCGCGCGGGGCCGATCAGCCACCAGCCAAGCGCCACCGGCAGCGCAACCAGCAGAGCATAGGCGGTGAGGATCACGAGGGCGGGCAGAGAGGATCACCTTTCAGCATGCACGCAGCCTATCATCGTCAGCGCAGCAAGTCTTGGTTTTGACGCATGTGCGGTTCGGGCCTTGAATAGCGGGGCACGTGAAGAAAGCCCTGCATGACATTCTCCCTGCTTGGCCGCTGCGCCATTCACTTAAGGTCACGCCATGAAAATTGCCCCGCTATTCAACCCCGCCGATTTCCGCATCGCGCCCGGCATCACGCATCTTTGCGCCGCTGGCGAGACGCCCTTTCTCCGCCAGCATGACGCTGCCTTTGCTGCCTATGCCGCAGACAAATCCGATGGCCCCGCTGGGCGCTACCGCCAGGAAGCCATGATGGAAAGCGCCCGCGCTCGGGCGGGCTGGCTATTCCATGTGGCGCCCGCCGATATCGGCTTTGTGTCATCGGTGGCCGAGGGCGTTGCAATGGTGGTGGAAAGCCTGGATTGGCGCGCAGGCGATACGGTGCTGGTGGACCCGGATGAATATCCATCTGTCGTCGCGCCAATCACGCTGCAACGCCAGCCCAAGGTAACGCTGCGCTTCGCCAAGGCCGCCGACCCCGCCAGCTTCGCTGCCGCGATTGATGGCAACACGCGTATGATTGGCGTCAGCGCGGTTTCCTTCCTGAATGCGGCGCGGCATGATTTGGTTGCGTTGCGTGCGGCGGCGGATAGGGTTGGCGCTTTGCTGGTGGTGGATTTCACCCAAGGTGCCGGCTGGATGCCGATTCACGCCGATATCGCAGATTTTGCTTTTTCAGCCTGCTATAAATGGATGCTGGGCTGCACCGGCGTGGCACTTGCCTATTGGAACCCGGCGCGCCAGCCAGGCTGGGTGCCGACCACGGCGGGGTGGCATTCCATTGCTTCCATGGGCAGGCCGGATTGGTCGGAAACGCCGGCACTACTGCCAGGCGCTGCGCGGTTCACGCGCGGCAATCCATCGCATCTTGGGCTTTATGTTTTGGACTCGGCGCTGCGTTATCTGGAGGCTCATGCGCCAGAGGCGATTGAAGCCCATGTGCAGCGCCTGACGGTGGGTTTGCTTGAACGGCTGCGCGACGCCGGCATTCCCTCCACCACACCGCCCGATCCGCGCTGGCATGGGGCGAGTGTTTGCGCGGAACACCCGCAAGCAGCTGCGATTGTAGACGGTATGGCAAGGCGCGGCGTTCTCGCCTGGAATGGCCGCGGGCGCATTCGCATTTCCTTCCACGGCTATAATGGCAGTGAGGATATGGACCGCGCCGCCGATGCCCTGATTGCCGAATGGCGTGCCGCCGGTGCAAGCTGACCGCAGAATATTATCAGGAGGAAGCGCCCCATGCGCATGAAAGCCGCCATTCTTTTCGAACAAGGGCGCCCGCGCCCCTATGCCGATACGCGCCCCCTGGTGGTGGAGGAGGTGGAGCTCGACCCGCCTGGCCCCGGTGAAATCCTGATTGAGGTCGCTGCCGCCGGGCTTTGCCATTCCGATCTCTCCACAATTGAAAATCAGCGCCCGCGCCCGCTGCCGATTGTCATTGGCCATGAAGGTGCAGGGATTGTGCGTGAATGCGGGCCGGGGATTACGGATCTCAAGCCCGGTGATCACGTGATCACGGTGTTCGCTTCATCCTGCGGGTCTTGCCGCTATTGCGCGCGCGGCCGGCCGAATATCTGCCCGAGCGGCAATGCGGCGCGTGCGGCGGGGTCCCTCGTCAGCGGCGCCAAGCGGCTGCGGCGCCTGGATGGCACGCCCATTAATCACAATAGCGGCCTGTCACTATTTGCGCAGTTCGCCGTGGTGGCGCGGCGTTCAGCGGTGAAGATCGATAAGGATATTCCGCTGGATGACGCGGCGATTTTCGGCTGCGCGGTCATGACTGGCGCCGGCGCCGTGATCAATACCGCGCGCTTGCAGCCGGGTGAGAATATTGCCGTGGTGGGCCTGGGCGGTGTTGGCATGAATGCGCTTTTCGCCGCCGTGGCATCGGGCGCGGATCGCATCATTGCGATTGATACCAACCCGAAAAAGCTGGAACAGGCCAAGGAATGGGGCGCCACCGATGTCTTCCTGGCCGGCAATGATGATTGCGCGGCGGCGGTGCGGGATGCGACCGATGGCGGTGTGGATACGGTCATTGAAACCGCCGGCACCATTCCCGCCATGCAGCTTGCCATTGCCATTACCGCGCGCGGCGGCAGCACCATCAGCGCTGGTCTGCCGAATGTGAATGCCACTGTCTCCTACCTCCATGCGTCTTTGGTGTCGGAGGAAAAGAGCATTCGCGGTTCCTATATGGGATCCTGCGTTGCTGAACGTGACATTCCGCGCCTGCTTTCACTTTATCGGCGCGGCAAGATGCCGGTGAATAAGCTGAAAAGCGGTGTGGTGAAGCTGGAAGAAATCAATGAAGGCTTTGACCGTCTGGCTGATGGCACCGTGCTGCGGCAAATGCTGAAGCCAAACGGGTAACCAGCTAAAGGTTACCATCTCCCTTGGCGGGCAGGCGGCTGAAAATCGCGGCCCGCCAGGAAATCGGCAAGGCGCCCGCGAAGCGCGCCAGCATATAGGTCGGCCAAGGATAGGCGATGCGCGTCTTGCCGCGTGCCAGCCCCGCCAGCGTGCGCCGCGCGGCTTCATCCGCATCCATCAGAAACGGCATGGGGAATTTGTTGCGCGCGGTCATCGCCGTGCGGACATAGCCGGGGCAGATCGCATGCATCCGAATGCCGCGTTTGCGTTCTGTCGCGTCCAGCGCTTCCGCCCAGCGCTGCACCGCGGCCTTGGTGGCGCAATAGGTCGGCGCACCTGGCGCGGCCACGAAAGCGGCAACGGAGGAAACCACAGCAATGCGCCCGCGCAGCCCATCCGCGCCGGGGGACTGCGCCGCCATCACTTCCAGCGCCGGCAAGGCGGTGTTCAGAACGCCCGTGACATTGGTTTCAAAAAGCAGGCGGGTTTGGGCGGTGGGTTCCGTGGTGCCGCCCGTGCCGGCGGAAATGCCCGCATTGGCGATCACCAGATCAAGCCGCCCGGCACCTTGAATCCACGCCGCCATGGCATCGGCATCGCATACATCTATAACGCGGGGCTGCACTTCGGCCCCCTTGGCGCGGCAGGCGGCAGCGGCTTCTTCCAGCCTGGCGGCATCGCGGCCCGAGAGATGCAGCACCACCCCAGGCGCGGCGCAGGCTTCTGCCAGGGCGCGGCCCAGGCCGGATGAGGCGCCGGTAATCAGCACATTTTGCCAAAATGCTTGCATAACATTCCTCCTGGGGAGAAAACCGCTCATGGCCTCCCTTGCATCCATGACCGGTTTCGCCCGTGCCGACGGCACTCTGCCCGATGGCGCTTCCTTCCTGTGGGAAATGCGCAGCGTCAATGGGCGGGGGCTCGATTTGCGGCTGCGCCTGCCCAATGGCTTTGACGGGGTGGAACCGGCGCTACGCGATGCGGCGGGAAAGGTCTTCAAGCGCGGCAATATCTCCGCCACATTGAACATCAAGCGAGAAGAAAAAACTGGGTCACGCCTGACGCCTGACCCCGCGGCCTTGGAACAGGCGCTGCGCCTGGCACTTGATCTGGCCGCCCGCATCCCGGGCGCGCCACCGCCGCGCGCCGAAGCGCTACTGGCCCTGCCCGGTGTGCTGCGCGCTGAAAGCAGTGAGCTGGATGAAGCGGCTGAAGAAGCGCGCCGCGTTGTTGTGACCAAAGGCTTCACCGCAGCGCTGCAAGCCTTGGCGAAGTCCCGCGCTGCGGAAGGCGCGCGGTTGGCGGAGATTCTGGGCGTGCTGATTGATGAAATCGCGGCGCTGGTGACACTGGCGCGTGATGCTGCTGCGGATCAACCCGCGCAGCAAAAGGCACGCTTGCGGGAAAGCCTGGCGGCACTGTTGGAAGGCGAACGCCGTGTCCCGGAAGAACGCCTGGCCGCCGAAGTCGCCTTGCTCGCCGCCAAATCCGATGTGCGGGAGGAGATTGACCGGCTGAACGCCCATATCGCCGAAGCACGCGCGCTGCTCGCTTCCGGCGACGCGGTGGGGCGGCGGTTGGAGTTTCTGACGCAGGAATTCGTGCGCGAAGCCAATACGCTGTGCAGCAAATCTGCGACTGTGGCGCTGACCAGGCTCGGGCTTGATCTGAAAGCCGCAATTGAACGCCTGCGGGAACAAGCGGCGAATGTGGAGTAAGCGCCCATGAAGCGTCGCGGCCTCTGCCTGGTGATTGCGGCACCTCCTGGCGCGGGCAAGACCAGCGTTTCGCGCGCGCTTTTGGAAAGCGAGGCGGACCTCACCCTTTCCGTCAGCGTCACCACCCGCGCGGCGCGTCCCGGTGAGCAGGACGGCGTACATTATCATTTCCGTGACATGGCCGAATATCACGCCATGATCGCGCGTGGTGACTTGCTGGAACACGCCATGTTCCTTGGTCGCGGCTATGGCACGCCACGCGCGCCAGTCGAAGTTGCTTTGGCCGAAGGGCGTGATGTGCTGTTCGACATTGAATGGCAGGGCCATCGGCAATTAAAGAACAGCATGCCTGCCGATGTCACCAGCATTTTCCTGCTGCCACCCAGCATGGCGGAATTGGAACGCCGCTTGCGCAATCGCGGCCAAGATAGTGATGCGGAAATTGTGAAACGTATGGCGGCAGCACGGGAAGAAATCGCCCATTGGGATGAATTCGACCATGTGCTGATCAATCAGGATTTCGCCGCAACAGTGGCATCGGCGCGTGCCGTGCTGCATGCCGCGCGCAGCACACGCGCGCGCCAGCCCGGCATGGCGGATTTCATCAAAGGCTTGCTTGGCGCGTGAGTATTGTTCTTGGCATTGTCCTGCCGGTCTTTGCCATTATCGCGCTGGGCTACGCCGCTTCGCGCTGGCACTTTGTGGATGATGGCGGCTTTCGTGGGCTGAACTTTTTTACCTTCTCTATCGCTTCGCCCTGCTTGTTGTTCAATGGCGGCACATCGGGCCATGAAGGCGGCGGGCCGGCGGCCTTCGCGTTTTTCATTGCCTCCATGTTGATCTATGGCATTGCGCTATGGTTGGGGCGCGCAAGGCTGCGACAAGGCATTGGTGCAGCGGGGCTATTCGCCCTGAATGCCAGCTTCGGCAATACGGTCATGCTCGGCATTCCGCTGATCACGGCGGCTTTCGGTCAGGCCGGGCTGACCATATTGCTTGCCATTTTGGCGCTGCATTCCATGGTATTGCTGAGTGTCGCAACCGTGGTGGCGGAGATTGGGCTGCATAGCCAGGCACCTCTATCGCGCGTGTTGCGCGCCACGTTACTGGGTGTGCTGCGCCATCCAATTGTGATGGCGGTTTTCCTCGCTTTTGTCTGGCAGGGGCTTGGGATTCCCGTACCTGCACCAATGCGCCGCGTTTTGGAATTATTGGGTGCAGCGGGGCCACCACTGGCGCTATTTTGCCTGGGCGGATCGCTCGCGGGATTTTCTTTGGCTGGTGCGCGGGCGGAGGTTGGCTTTGCCAGCTTCCTGAAGCTTGCGTTGATGCCTGCGTTGGCCTGGGGCGCTTGTCTGGCGCTCGGGCTTTCGCCGTTGGAAACGGCGGTGGCGGTGGTGGTCTCAGCGCTGCCCACCGGCGCCAATGCGTTTCTATTGGCGCGGCGTTATGAAACCGGCGTCGGCGCTTCGGGCGCCACGGTGCTGCTTTCCACGCTGATTTCAATTGCAACACTCTCAGTGTTGCTCGCTTACTTCAAAGCCTGATCATTCCGCTGCGGTCATTGCTGCGCGGCGTCGCCGCGCTAGCCGCCATTCCTGCCCAATCGCCATCACCGCCGTCAGCAGCATGAAGCCCGCGCTGGTGATGAAGATCAGCCTCGGCTCCCCCGCTTCCAGCAGCCAGCCAAACAGCGGCGGCCCCACCATGCCGCCGATATTGAAGCCGGTGGAGACAATGCCAAACACCGCCCCCGCCTGCCCTGGTGGTGCGGCGGCGCGCACCAGCATGTCACGCGATGGCATGATCATGCCCGTCAGCAACCCGGATGAAATCATGGCGGCCACCAGCGCATAACCCTGAAAAACGCCATTGCCGATCAGCAGCATAATGGATGCGGCGGCGATGAAACCAAAAGTCGCCACCAGCCCATGGCGCTTGGTCCAATCCGCGATATAGCCGCCCATCAGAACGCCAATCGCGCTCGCGAACAGATACCCGGTCAAAGCACCATTCGCGAGTTCCAAGGTCATGCCCTGCGCCACCCAGGCCGCGACGGAAAAGCTGTGAATGCCGCCATTGGCAAGTGCCAGCATGATGAAGAACACCATCATCGCCATCACCGCCGGGGTCAGCACGCGGCGCACGCCACCCGCTTCCGCCGTGCGCTGCGTGGCTGTTGCGGGGCGGGGTTTGGCCGCATCGCGCCGCGCGGCGAAAATCAGCGGTATCGCGACAAGCGGGCCAACCAAACCGCCGGCAATCATCGCGGAGGACATGCCGCCGAGCGCCGCAACACCCAGCATGAAGGCGGGTGCAATAGCGCCACCCAAAAACCCGCACGCCGTGTGCAAGGAAAAGGCGCGGCCCACACGGCCTTCACTGATATCCGAACCAAGCACCGCGTAATCCGCCGGGTGATAGACGCTATTGGCAAGCCCAGCCATGGCGACGGCCACCATCAGCATGGGCCAGCTTGGAAACAATCCAAGCAGGATAAAGGCCGAACCGCCCAAAGTAAGCGCTGCCGCCAACATTTTGCGCGGGCCGATACGGTCCACCACAAAGCCCATCGGCGCCTGCGTGAAGGCGGAGACAATATTGAACACGGTCAGCGCCAGGCCGAGTTCAATATAGGAAACATCGAGCGATTCCCGTAGCAGCGGAAATAGCGGCGGCAGGATCAGGATGTGCAAATGGCTAACGAAATGCGCGGCGCAGATTTGCGCCAGCGTGGTTTTTTCAGCGGCGCTCCATCCCGTTGCCATGTTCAATGCGCCTCTGCCCAGGAATGACCCTGCCCGATATCTACAGAAAGCGGCACGCGCAGTGTCGCAACAGATTCCATGATTTGCCGCACGATCGCTGAGGTCGCTTCAACTTCAGCTTCCGGCACTTCAAACACCAATTCATCATGCACTTGCAGCAGCATGCGCGCCTTCAACCCCGCATCGTGCAAGGCGCGCGGCAGGCGCACCATGGCGCGCTTGATGATCTCGGCAGCACCGCCTTGGAAGGGGGCGTTTATGGCAGCACGTTCCGCCCCGGCGCGGCGCACTGGGTCACGCGTTGCAATATCGGGGATCCAAAGCTTGCGGCCAAAGGGCGTGCGCACAAAACCATGCGTGCGCGCTTCTTCCTTCAAGCGCTCCATTTCCTGCCGGATGCCTGGATACTGCGCGAAATAGGCATCAATGATGCTGCGGCCTTCACCTGGCGGAATACCAAGCCGGGTCGCCAAGCCAAAGGCCGACATGCCATAGATGATGCCGAAATTGATCATCTTGGCGCGGCGGCGTGCTTCCTTATCCACCTTGTCGCGCGGAATGCCGAAGATTTCCGATGCGGTGCGGGAATGGATATCCTCACCACCCGCGAAGGCTTCGCGTAAAGTCGGCACATCGGCCAAATGCGCGAGCAAGCGCAATTCGATCTGGCTGTAATCAGCGGCCAGCAGCACATTACCCTTATCGGCGATGAAGGCGCGACGGATGCGCATGCCTTCTTCGCTGCGGATCGGGATATTCTGCAAATTGGGATCGGTTGACGAAAGCCGCCCGGTCGAGGTGATCGCCATTTGATAGCTTGTATGCACGCGCTTATCAGTTGGATCGATCTGCGCGGCGAGCCCTTCAACATAGGTGGATTTCAGCTTGGCCAATTGGCGCCATTCCAAAACCTTGCCGGCCAATTCCACGCCCTGGACGCTGAGTTCTTCCAACACCGCCGCATCGGTGGAATAGGCGCCGGTCTTGCCCTTGCGCCCGCCCGAAAGCCCCATTTCATCAAACAGGATTTCACCCAATTGCTTGGGCGATCCAACATTGAAGGCACGGCCAGCAAGCTTATGGATGGAAGTTTCCAGCACCGCGAGGCGCCCCGCGAAATCTTCGCCAATGCGCGCCAATTCCGCGCCATCCACCTTCACGCCAGCCGCTTCCATATCGCGTAACACGGGGATCATGCGGCGTTCGATTTGTTCATAACTTGCCAGCGCCCCATCAGCGCGCAAACGCGGGTGCAGTAGCAGCCACAAGCGCAGCGTTACATCCGCATCTTCGGCGGCATAGGCGGTGGCTTTATCCAACGGCACTTCGCTGAAGGGCAGGCGGGCTTTGCCGGTGCCGGTTACTTCATCGAAAGTGATGGGCTGATGGGCCAGATGCAAAACCGAAAGCTCATCCATGCCATGCCCATGGCGCCCGGCTTCCATGGTGTAAGACAGCACCATGGTATCATCGATGGGGCTGATATCGGCGCAGCCACCATTCTCCGCGCGGGCGAGGACTTCCAGATCATACTTCGCGTTCTGAAAAATCTTGAGCACAGAAGCGTCAGTAAATAGCAGCCGGAGCAGCGCAAAGGCAGCTTCGGGCGCAATTTGCGCGGGCGCGGGGGCAGAGAGCATATCGCCCACGCTGCCATGACGGATCGGCACATAGCAGGCGCGACCCGGCGCGATGGCGAGTGAAAACCCAACCATGGTGGCGCGGCGCGCATCCAGGCTATCGGTTTCCGTATCCACCGCCACCACGCCCGCTTCGCGCGCCAGCGCAACCCAGCGCGCCAAGGTGGTTTCATCCGTGACGCAATCATAGGGGCCGAAGGGGGCGGCGATATTGCCGTCTTCTTGCGCGGGCGTTGCCTCGCTGGGGGACGCTGCCATGGGCGCCGGCCGCCGCAGCGGCCCCGCATCGCCAAAGCCCATGCGCGCCAGGATGGAGCGAAACCCCTGCGTGCGCAGAAAGGCTTCCAGCTTGCCATCGCCCGGCGCCTTGGCTTCCAGCGCGGCGATATCCAGCGGCAAAGGCGCGTTATCATCAAGCATCACCAGGCGGCGGGAAATCCGCGCCAATTCGGCGTTTTGCATCAGCGCTTCGCGGCGCTTCGGCTGCTTGATTTCCCCCGCGCGGGCCAGCAGCGTTTCCAGATCACCATATTCATTGATCAATTGCGCCGCAGTCTTGATGCCAATGCCCGGCACGCCCGGCACATTATCCGTGGCATCGCCCGCCAGCGCTTGCACTTCCACCACCTTATCCGGGGTGACGCCGAATTTTTCCATCACTTCCGGCGCACGCAGCGGCTTCTGCTTCATGGGATCGAGCATTTGCACCGCAGGGCGGATCAATTGCATCAGATCCTTGTCGGAAGAAACAATCGTCACATGACCGCCGGTCGCTTCAAAAGCCTTGGCATAGGCGGCGATCAAATCATCTGCTTCAAAGCCTTCAAGTTCCACACGCGCCACGCCAAAAGCATCTGTCGCATCGCGGATCAGGCCAAATTGCGGCACCAATTCTGGCGGCGGGTCCGGGCGATGCGCCTTGTATTCAACATAAATCTGATTGCGAAACGTATTGCGCCCGGCATCGAACACCACCGCGATATGGCTGGCGGCATGACGCAGCAGGAATTGCGACAGCATATTCGTAAAGCCGAATACCGCATTCACCGGCGTGCCATCCGGGCGCGTCATGGGTGGCAGCGCGTGATAGGCGCGAAAAATATAGCCCGAACCATCCACCAGAATCAGGTGGCGCTCACCCGGCTTGGTTTCCGGCAGGCCCTCGGCCCCCGCAATTGCCTCGCTCAAGGCCTTGCCATGCGGGCGTTCCGCGACAGGGCCAGAGGTATCTTCAATGGCCATGATCCTCGCCGGCGCCTTCGGCCAGGACATAGGTGATGGAACAATAGGGGCAGGTCACATCATGCCCTTCAATATGCAGCCAGATGCGCGGATGACCGAGCCCGCTCGCCGCTTCTCCATCGCAGGGAATATTGCGGCTTTGCACAGTAATGCGCTGTTCGGGCGTGACACCCACCACGGGCTTCGGGCCATAGCCGGTCATTTGCTGGTCGCGCATCTTGGTCCTCATGTCGCAGGTCTTGGTCCGATCATACCGGGGCAGGGGGTGATGGACCAGCCTTGTCCGGCACCCTATCTGAACCCCATGATCATGAAGTCCCTCATAACGCCGCGACGGGCGCTGCTGGCCACCCTGGCGCTGGCCGGCTGTGCCGAGGCCCGCGCCCCCATGGGGCCGGTGGTGACCAGGCCGGCGTTCAGGGATGATGCGCTGGTCATGGCCGATGGCGTGCGGTTGCCGCTGCATGCCTGGCAGCCGGAAGGGCCGCCGCGCGCCGTGATGCTCGCTTTGCATGGCATGAATGAATATGGCCGATCCTTTGCGGAAGATGCCGCGCCCTGGTTCACCGGCGCAGGGGTGGCGCTTTACGCTTATGACCAGCGCGGCTTTGGCGGCACCGCCCCGCGCGGGGTTTGGCCAGGGCATGAGACTCTGGCGCAGGATGCGATTAGTGCCGCCGAGTTGATCCGCGCCCGCCACCCCGGCCTGCCGCTTTTCATGCTGGGCGAAAGCATGGGCGGCGCGGTGCTGGTGCTGGCGGGCAGCAAGGCCCCGATGGCGGATGGCCTTGTGCTTTCCGCCCCGGCCTTGCGTGGGCGAAACAGCCTTGGTTGGCCGGCGCGCTGGACTCTGGATGTCATGGCGGCGCTGGTGCCAGGGCTGGCGTTTTCGTCCAGCGCGCCGCTGTTTCGGCCGACGGATAATCTGGAAGCCTGGCGCCGCTGGTCCAGCGACCCGAAGTTGCTGAAGCAGACCCGCGTGGATGCCGTGGCCGGCCTGGTTGACCTGATGGATGCAGCAACCGCCGCCCTCCCGCGCTTCACCGCCCCCGCTTTGGTGCTTTATGGCGCGAAGGATGAATTGGTGCCGCCCGCGCCGATTCGTGCTGCCTTGGCCCAATTGCCGCGCGGTGCGGCGCAGCGCGTGGCCTTCTACCCGGAAGGCCATCACATGCTGCTGCGCGATTTCGGCGGTGCTGCGGTGGCCGGCGATATCCTGGCCTGGATGGGCGACCGCGCCGCGCCTTTGCCGAGCGGGGCGGATCAGGCGGCGGCGGCTTGGCTCGGCCTGGTCTGAATGGGCTTCCAATCCTGGCCGCGCATGGCATGGTGGGGGCAGGTAATTTTCACGAGAGAAGCGAAACCATGCCGGTCAATGGCCTTGGCCCCTATGATGACAGCAATATCTTCGCGCGCATCCTGCGCGGCGAGATTCCGGCGAAGAAGGTGCATGAGGATGATCATGTGCTCGCCTTCCACGACATCGCCCCCCAGGCGCCGGTGCATGTGCTGGTGATCCCGAAGGGCAAATATGTCTCGATCGCAGATTTCAGCGCCGCTGCCACGCCGGATGAAATCACCGGCTTCTGGCGTGCGGTGGGCCAGGTGGCGAAGGGCTTGGGGCTGGAAGCCGATGGCTACCGCGTGCTGATGAATATGGGCATGCATTCCGGCCAGGAAGTGCCGCATTTTCATGTGCATATCTGTGGCGGGCGCCCCTTGGGCCGCATGATCCCGCAAGGTTGAGAATAAGAAAAGGAAGCGTGATGTTCGATACCATTATTGTGGGCGGCGGTTCCGCGGGTTCCGTGATGGCGCACCGGCTTTCTGCACGCAGCGGCCATAAGGTGCTGCTGTGTGAGGCGGGGCCAGATGCGCCGCCGGGTGAGGAAGCGAAGGAAATCCGCGACAGCTACCCCGGAACGGCGTATTTCGACTCGCGCTTTCATTGGACGGAACTGCGCGTGCATACGCAGATTGTTTCCCACAATAACCCCCAGGAACGCCCACCGCTTCGCAAATATGAACAGGCGCGGGTTTTGGGCGGCGGTTCTTCCATCAATGGACAGATGGCCAATCGCGGCGCGCCTACGGATTACAATGAATGGGAAGCGCGTGGGGCGACGGGCTGGAATTGGGATGCGGTGCTGCCGTATTTCAAGAAGGTCGAGCATGACCTTGATTACGACGGACCCTTCCACGGCAAGGATGGGCGCATCAAAGTGCGCCGCATCAAGCCCGAGAAATGGAATAACCACGCCAAGGCGGCGGCAAAATCTTTCTCAGCTGCTGGCTTCAAGGCCCTGGAAGACCAGAATGGGTTTTTTGAGGATGGCTATTTCCCGATCACCATTTCCAATGCCGAAGAACAGCGCGTCTCGGCTGCCATGGGCTATCTGGACCGTGAAACCCGCGCGCGGGAAAACCTGACGATTTCCTGCGAAACCCAGGTCAAGGAATTGGTCTTCGAAGACCAGCGCTGCGTTGGCGTGGTGGCTTTGGTGCGCGGGCAGGAACAGCGCTTCATGGGGCGCGAAATCATCCTATCCTGCGGCGCCATTCATTCCCCCGCGCATCTGCTGCGATCAGGCATCGGCCCGGTGGGGCATTTGCATGATTTGGGCATTCCGGTGCGCATGGCCTTGCCAGGTGTGGGCCAGGGCTTGATGGATCATCCTTCCATCGCGCTGTCTTCCTTCCTGAAGCGCGGCGCGCGGGTGGATAACCAAACCCGCCGGCATATCCTGCTCGGGCTGCGTTATTCATCCCAGATGGAAGGCGTGCCGGCGGGTGACATGTTCGCGGCCGTCGTCAGCAAATCCGCCTGGCATGCGGTGGGGGAGCAAGTGGCTTCAATGCTGCTATGGGTGAACAAGACCTATTCGGAAAGCGGGCAGTTGAAGCTTGCGTCCAGCAATTGGCGCGATGAACCGATTGTTGAATTCAACCTTCTGTCAGACAAACGCGATCTTGACCGGCTGATGAGCGGCTTTCGCATGATGGCCGCGATCCAGATGAGTGATGAGCTGGGCAAGGTCACGGATAATCACTTCCCCGCGAGCTATAGCGACCGCGTGCGCAAGCTTGGCGTGGTGAGCGACAAGAACCGCATGCTGACCAAGATGATCAGCCTGGTGCTGGATGGGCCTGCCTTCCTGCGGAGCTATTTCATTGATCGCTTCGTGGTGGAGGGTTTCCGGATTGATCAAGTACTGACGGATGACGCGGCTTTGGAAGCCTTCATCCGCAAGGCGACGATTGGTGTTTGGCATGCGTCCTGTTCCTGCCGCATGGGCCGGCCGGAAGACCCGATGTCGGTGGTGGATACCAATGGCCGGGTCAAGGGGATTGAGGGGCTGCGCGTGGTGGATGCCTCAATCTTCCCGGTGGTGCCCTGCGCGAACACGAATTTCCCGACGCTGATGGTGGCGGAGAAAATCGCTGACGCTATTATTGCGGGGCATTGAGGGGGGCTATTCCTTCACCCCCGGATAAACCGCCCCATAATAACGGCGCAGCTCCGCAATTTGCGCTGTCGGCGGCTGGCCATAGGCGCCGCGCCGGCTGGTGAAGCGCCCGCCCATGGCGCGCTTTAGCTTCACTGCCGCCTGGCCCTGCTGCACCAGCGCCAAAGGCCCACAAAGCACCGGCGCACCGCGCGCGGTTTCATGCACGCCCGCTTCAAACAGCAGCACCATGGCCACCCCAACGGCTGGGATCACCACCTCCGCGCCGCGCGCCACGCAATCCTCGGCGGCCTTGTGGAATTGCGCCAGCACGGAATCGCGCACGGCGCCTGGCGAAAAAGCGGCTTCCAGATCGGTCAGCCTGGCCACCTCCATCCGCGCCGTGGCGGCCACCCGCCCGGCCAGGCCATAGCCACGGATATTCTCCGCCACGCGCGCTTCATGCTTGTCGTTCGAGAAGACAATGCCGATGGAAGCGCCCATCTGGCAGGCCGTCAGCAGCGCGGTTTCGCATAGCCCAAGCACCGGGATGCCCGCGATTTCGCGCGCAATCCGAAGCCCCGGGTCCACGATATTGCCAAGCAAGACGGCATCGAAGCCCTCAGCCTCGGCGCGCACCACGTTTTCCAGCACCTCAGCGGTTTCGATGAATTCCAGGTAGCGATATTGGTCGCCGATGCCACCACGCTTTTCGATGCCATGGATGGCGATTTCCGTGCCCGGATCGGCGCTGGCATCAAGCACGCGCCGCAGCGCCTTGGCATAGGTCGGCCAAGTATCGGGCCGGGTCAGGGATTGGTACCAAAGCCTCATCGCGTTACCCCATAAATTCCTGGGTGATTGCGCCCGATTCCCCGCGCCGCGTCCAGGGCCGGGCCTCGCCCAGGCCAGGTTTCCTCTGGTATAAGGGCGCATGAGCATGACCCTGGCCGATATCCTGGCGCCGATGCCGCCGGAACGCTTCTTTGCCGAATATTACGACCAGCAACCGCTGCATTTGCCGGGTGCTGCGGAGAAATTTGCGGGCGTCTTGGACTGGGCCGGCATCAATCGCCTGCTTGGCATGACCCATATCTGGTCCGAACGCAGCCTGAAGGTGGTGCTGGACAGCACCACAATCCCGCCCGCGCAATATAGCCAGAGCGCCATGTCACGTGATGGCGCAACGTCGCTGCAACCCATCCCCGCCAAGGTGCAGGAATGGGTGGCGCGTGGTGCTTCCGTGGTCATGAATGATGTGGATAGCCTGACACCTGGCCTCGCTGGCGTTTCGAATGCCTTGGAAGGCGCTGGTCTCGGTAAGGCGCAGGGCAATGTCTATATTTCATGGCAGAGCCATAAGGCGTTTCACGCGCATTACGACACGCATGATGTCTGGGCCGTGCAGGTGGAAGGGGAGAAGATCTGGAACATCTGGGAAGGCCGCGCCGAATGGCCGGTGCCGCATGCGATCTTTCGCGGCCAGCCGCAAGAATTTCATGAAAAGGCCAAGGGCGCCTTGCGCTTCAAGGCGCATCTGAAAAAGGGCGATCTGCTTTATCTGCCGCGCGGTTGGTATCATGATGCTTTGGCCGAGGCACCCAATTCAGTTCATATTGCTTACGGCATGCATGCGGCAATGGGCGTGGATTTCATTGGCCTGCTGACCGAACGCGCTTTTCATGACGCCGAATTCCGCAAGCCCTTGCCGCGGCAGGATGGCTCGGCTGCGGCGAAATATGCGCTGACGCAACGCGCTGCCTTGCTTGGCCAACGCATCGGCGAATGGTCGCGAGACCCGAAGTTCCTGCAAGCGGTGGAAAACTTCCTGGCGCATTATCGCTACGAACGCGGCGGCTATGACCTGCTGGCGGCGCGCGGCGCTGCGCCCGCGGCAGAGGCCGGCGGCGCCCAGGTCTTCCGCGTGCGGCCCAATGTGAAAACCGTCCGCCGCGGCGCGGATTACGGGCTGCGCACCGAAATGGGGGTTTTGGCGATTGACGCGCAGGAGGTTGAGCCCGCCGCCTGGATCATCAGCCAGGCCAGCGTCACGGAAACCTCTCTGGCGCTTGCTTGCCCGGGGGCCAATGCGGTGACGCTGATTGAAAAGCTGCGCGCGGCCGAGATCCTGCTGCCGGCATGAAGCACCCTTCATTGCTTGCGCTGGGCATCGCTTTGACAGCCCTGCCAGCCCTGGCCCAGCCACGCGGCTTTTCCTGCGTGGGTGCGGAAAAGCTGGAAGATGATGTGTTTTCCATCGCCTTCCCGCGCGGCAGCGCCACCATCACCGAAGCCGCGCGTTCCCCCCTTTCCGGCGCGATCGAAGCGGCCTTGGCGGAACCGGATCGAAACATCTGCATCCTTGGCCATGCGGGGCAGGAGGGCGGCGCCACAACCTCCATCCAGCTTGCTGCACAACGGGCGCGTGCCGTGACCAATACCATGGCAGCGCGGGGCGTGAGCGCGGAAAGGCTTCGGGCGGAAGCGCGCAGCGCCCAATACAGCCCCACGGTCCGGGCGGCCGAACCTCCATCGCGCACCGTCACCATCGTGCTGATGCCAGGCTTGTGAAGCGTATGGGGGCTTGCCCCAACCCGCGCAGGGCCCCAAAAGAGGGCATGAAAAGTCGCCCGATTCGCGGCCATTTAGAAGGAGAAACGCCGATGCTATCGCGTCGTTCCCTGTTCGCCATTGGCGGTGCTGGTCTTTTGCTCAATGGATGTGCGCAGGTCGCGCCGGATGGCGGCGCTCCGCTCATGGACGTCATCGCCGGTGATCCAAATCTCTCCAGTTTCCGCGCCGCGCTGCGCAGTTCCGGCCTTGCTTCGGAATTATTTGATCGTCCAGGTATCTACACCGTGCTCGCGCCCACCAACCTTGCCTGGACTGGCGCGCCGGAACGTATTCGTGCCGGTGAACGCGAAGGGCTGCTTAGTCTGATCGCGGGCGGGCGGCTGAGCCTGGCGGATATCCAGGCGCGCGGCGGACGCATCCGGATGTTGAGCGGCATTGACGTGCGCCTGGTGGGCGGAACCGCGGAAAGTCCACGTATTCAGGCGGCACGCCCAGGCCAGGCGCCTTCCGGTACTTCGGCAAGCATCATCCGCCCCAATCTGATGGCCAGCAATGGCGTGGTGCATGTTGTGCAAGGCGTGCTGCTGCCGGCGTGATCCAGCGCCGCGCCGCCCTTGGCGCTTTGCTTTTTGCCCCGGCGCTGGCCTTTGCAGGCAGCGCCGCGCAGAGAATTTGGGTTGTCAGCAATGGCTGGCATAGCGGCATCGTGCTCGCGCGCGCCGATGTGCCAGAAGCCATCATTCCGGAAATCGCGGATTTCCCCCATGCACGCTATTTCGAATTCGGTTGGGGTGATGCGGAATTCTACCCAGCGCGGGAAGCCGGCCTTTGGCTCACGCTGCGCGCTGCCTTTCCGGGTCCAGCGGTCATGCATGTTTCTGGCCTGCCGGATCACCCGGCACGCATTTGGCCGAATGTCACCATCCTGTCCTTCGCCGTGGACGCCGAGGCTTTGCACCGGTTGCTGACGTTTCTGCGTGATAGTTTTGATCGCGCCGGGGCGGGGCGCGCGGTAGTGACAGCGCGCGGCATCTATCCCTTCAGCCTATTCTACCCGGCCACAGGGCGGTTTCACTTGTTAAATACCTGCAATAGCTGGACAGCGCAGGCGCTGACCGCGATGGGGCTTGGCACGTCACTCGGCGGGGTAAACACTGCGGAAGATTTGGTGGCGCGTATTCGGCCATTTTCGGTAGCAGAATAAGTCAGCCTTCCTTCGCCTCACCAATCGGCGGCGCTTCGCTGGTCATGCCGGCAAGCACTTCCGCCACATGGCGTACCTTTACTGAAGAACCTTCGCGCTTCAGCCGCCCGGCCATGTTCAACAGGCAGCCCATATCGCCCGCGAGCAAGGTGCCCGCGCCGGTCGCCTGAATGTCGCGGCATTTGTCGGTGACCATACGCACGGAGATATCCGGGTACTTCACACAAAACGTCCCACCAAAGCCGCAGCATATTTCCGGTTCCGCCAATTCGATCAGGCTGAGCCCTTCAACCGTCTTCAGCAATTTGCGCGGCTGCGCCTTCACGCCCATCTCGCGCATGCCGGAACAGGAATCATGATAGGTCACGCTGCCATCAAGCCGCGCGGCGATTTTCCCCATCCCCATCACATCGGTCAGGAAGGACACCAGTTCATGCGTGCGCGCGGCCAGCGCTTCCGATTTGCCCCGATAATGCGGGTCATCATCAAACAACGCCGGGTAGTGATGCGCGATCATGCCGGCGCAGGAACCAGAAGGTGCGACCACGTAATCATAGCCCTGGAAGGAATCCACTACCGCGCGCGCTATAGCCTTGGCATTGGCGCGGTCCCCCGAATTATAGGCCGGCTGGCCGCAGCAGGTTTGGCTCGGCGGCACTTCCACCAGACAGCCGGCTTCTTCCAGCAGCTTGATGGCGGCAAAGCCGACTGTGGGCCGATAGAGATCCACCAGGCAGGTAACAAAAAGCGCAACGCGCGGGGGGGCTTGGGTCATGGGTTCAATTTACCCTGGCCGATGCGTGCTGGCGATATGGGACAAAGTGTCAATTGAGGCGCTGGCGCAATTCGCCGGCAAGGCCACGGACGCGGGCCGCAGCTTCGCCTTCCGGCACTAATTCCAGGAAGCGATCAAGGCAGCCGAGTGCCGCGCCAATCCGTTCAAGCCTTTGGTTCATCAGCCCCGCTTCGCGCCAAAGCGCGGCATGGTCCGGCGCCAGGCGCAGCATGTCTTCCGTGGTGGCCAAAGCTGCCTTGATCTCGCCCGAACGCAAGCGCCGCAGCTTGATGTTGTTTTGCAGCCGCAGCAGTACTTCGCGCCGAGTCATGGGGCGCAGCACGCCGGGGCGGAGTTCCGCCTTTTCGCCTTCCACGCGCTTGATCAGGGCGCGCAAATCCTGCGCTTCCAGGGCCTTGCCCCCAGCGAAGACATCCACAATCAGCCTGCCCTTGGGCCCTTCAAGCGCCAGCAGGAAATGGCCGGGGAAATCCACGCCAAAAGCGCCCCAGCCCGCTGCATCCGCGGCGTGCAGCCACAGGATGCCAAGCGCCACGGGCAAGCCCCGCCGGCGTTCCACCACGCTGATCAGATTGGCATTCGCCATATCCTCATAGGTTTCAGAATCGCCCTGATAGCCGAAATGCCCATGCAGGGTTTCCGCCAGGATCAGCCGCCGCGCTTCCAGATCACCGCCATCCGCGGCGCCATCCATGCTGGCGGCATCCACCACCTTGCGGGCGATATCGGAAAAATGCGCGGCGACCTTGCGCCAATCAGCTTCAGGCGCGTCAACCCGCGCCAATTGCAAGGCAACGGTCGCGATGTCGAGTTCCAAATCCGGCAGGTTGCCGGCGGCTTCGATCGCGCTGCGTGGTTCGGGGGCATGGGTGATTGTCATCAACCATATTTTTACGTCTTCTTCAGGAAGGATCAAGCTTTATCGGTGGAAATCAGCGCAGCAGCAGCGGCAGCATGGAAT
The DNA here is from genome assembly GCA_903927465.1 of uncultured Rhodospirillales bacterium. Lineage (GTDB taxonomy): Bacteria > Pseudomonadota > Alphaproteobacteria > Acetobacterales > Acetobacteraceae > Neoroseomonas. The sequence continues at coordinate 35,592 of CAIYMY010000005.1, forward strand.
CCAGGCGCAAAAGCCCTTCCTCAGTTGCGCAAAGCCGGCCATTTTCGCGCCAAAGTAGGTAACCCTCATCCAGGCAGGCGGCCAGCATGGCCGGGTCCACCACCTCGGCAAAGGTAAGCCCAGCGCGGGCTTGGATTCGCTTGGGGTCGATGCCCTCTGTCAGCCGGAGCCCCATCAGCATGGCTTCCCGGCCAACGTCCGTCGGGCTCAGGTTTTCGCTTTCCACCGCCGCATGGCCCTGCGCTTCCACCAGCCGCAACCATTCCTCTGGCGCGCGGTGGCGCCGCGTGGCCTGAATGCGCCCCTCACGCAAAACGCGCTGATGCGCCCCGGCGCCGATGCCGAGGTAATCGCCATAGCGCCAATAGGCCAAATTATGCCGGCTTTCCGCGCCTGGCTTGGCGTAATTGCTGATTTCATAGGCCTTAAGGCCAAAACGCGCGGCTTCCTCGGCCGTTGCCAGATAAAGCCGCGCCGCGTCATCTTCTGCCGGCAGCGCAAAGGCACCGCGGCGATAGAGCGTTTCAAACTGCGTGCCGGGTTCGATCGTCAGTTGATAAAGCGAGAGATGATCCGCCACGAGAGCAAGTGCCTGGCGCAGTTCCGCCCGCCAGGCGGCTTCCTGCTGGCCGGGCCGCGCATAGATCAAGTCAAAGGAAAGCCTTGGGAAAATTGCGCGCGCGGCTTCCAAAGCGGCAATCGCCTGCGGCACATCATGGCGGCGGCTGAGAAAACCCAAAGCCTCCGCATTCAGGGATTGCACGCCAAGGCTTGCGCGATTGACCCCCGCATCCCGAAACCCCGCAAGCTTCGCGGCCTCCACACTGGTTGGGTTGGCTTCCAGTGTGATTTCAATATCGGGCAGAGGGTCGAAGAAACGCGAGGCATCTTCAATCAAGGCCGCGACGGTTTCGGGTGACATCAGGCTTGGCGTGCCGCCGCCAAAGAAAATGCTGGCAAGCGGGCGGCGGCCGATCAGCGCCGCTTCATGCGCCAATTCTTGCTGTAAGCCCGCGCGAAACCGCGCCTCATCCACCCTGTCTCGGACATGGGAATTGAAGTCGCAATAGGGGCATTTGGCCGCGCAAAACGGCCAATGGATGTAAAGCGCAATCGGTTCCACGTGAGGTCTTACGCTATTCCAGCTTCACGCCGTAAGCCTCCACCACCGGGTGACACTCAATCGACTGCGAACACCGCGTCAATTTCCACTGTCGCATCAAGCGGCAGTTGCGCCACGCCGATTGAGGTCCGTGCATGCCGGCCATTCTCACCCCAGAGCGCGATGAACAGTTCCGAACAGGCGTTGATCACCTTGGGATAGTCGCCCATGCCGGGGGCCGCGGTCACAAAGCCGCGCACCATCACCACCTGGCGGACGCGGCCAAGGTCGCCGTCAAGCGCCGAGCGCAGGGTGGATAGAAGTTGCAAGCCGATCGCCAACCCGCCTGCGCGCGCGGTCGCAAGATCAACATCCTTGCCATAGACCCCTGTGGGGTAGGGCACACCGTTGCGTTCGCAGATCTGGCCGGCGAGGAAGATAAGGTTGCCTTCACGCCGCCACAGGATGAATTCCGCCACAGGTGTGGCCGCAGGCGGCAGGGCATGGCCGAGGGCGGCTAGGCGGGACAGTAATTCGGCGTCAGTTGGCATCACGGAGCAATCCCCTATAGGTCACAAGATGGCGGCGCAAAGCGCGTGTTTGTCATCGTCGGCGCATGGCCTGGAAGCCGGCATCCGACGCAGTAGAAGACTCTGCGTTACGCAACATTCGCGAAGCAATATTCCCGCCAATTTTACATGCGTGAAACTAAGCGACAAGGAGGGGCTACTGTTATCAAAGCCCTATCCTAAACCATTCTGCGGCGCATTGCGCCACTTGGCCTGAAGCGTTTCCCGTTCACCTTCGTTCACGGGACACTACCAAAACTTTTTTTGATGGTATTTTCCGAGCCGCAAAGTGATTCCACTTGGCTTGAAAATGCTCGGTTTGGCCGTATTTTCCGAGTCGCCAAGTGATTCCACCTGGCTTGAAAATGCTTAGTTTGATCGTATTTTCCGAGCCGCCAAGTGATTCCACTTGGCTTGAAAATACTTAGTTTGGCCGTATTTTCCGAGTCGCCAAGTGATTCCACTTGGCTTGAAAATACTCAGCGCTTCTTGCCTCCGGCACGCTCCATGGACGTGATGGACAGTGCCGCCTTGCCGGATGCTTTGGCGATTTCATTATCCTGATCTTCAATTTCCTTACGCGCGGGCAGGTCACCATCAAGACCACCGAGCAATTCCGCCGGAACCTTGCGGTTGGAACGGCGGCTGCCATCATCATAAAGAACATCAAAAAGCACGAAGCGCGCTTGGGTTCCTGGCTTATTGGCCATGTCAATCTCCTTCAGTCTTCAACGCCGTTTGACCGCGCGACTACGGTGCAAAACGCCTTAAGATTTTTCTTTGGCCGCGTTTTCCGAGCCGCTAGGCGATTCCGCTTCGCTTGAAAACGCTCCGGCTTCGTCATCCTGGGGGTCTTCGCCTGTTTTGCGCCGTGCTACCGCGTCCTTCAGGGCTTCCAGCTTCGCTTCCTTGCGCGCCTGCTTGGCCCTGTTCACATCCGCACGATTCTGGCCATAATTCGGTTTGCGCGCCATGCCGCTTCCCCACACATGAAAAAGAAACGGGGTGGCACTGAGCCACCCCGTCCCCGATAGATTGCCGATCATTACGGCGCCCGAAAGCGCCGCAACCACGGATCAGATCTTGCGCAGATTGCCGGCAGAGATCTTGCCCTGCTGGCCCTTCTGCAATTCAAAATCAATCTTGTCGCCTTCATTCAGGCCTTGAAGGCCTGAACGCTGGACATCGCTGACATGGACGAATACGTCCTTGCTGCCGTCATCGGGTTGGATGAAGCCATAACCCTTAGTGGCGTTAAACCATTTTACAGTGCCGGTTGACATGCTGTTCGCTCCGGTTGAAGAAAAGCCGTCGCGCGGATTCGCGCTACGGGCCGACCATCGCTACAGCCCAACCATGGGTAGGCACGGGAAGCTGGTTTGAGGGAACTTGTCGGACCTTCAAGGGCCGGACCTGAACGCCCAAACCGGACGAGGTGACGGACCTCATATGGGCCCTTCCCAGGTCAATCGCAAGTTTTTACTTAAAATAAGCAAAAATAACTCGCGCCGCGCTATTCCAGCCCGTTGCGCGCCGCGGTGATCACCACGCCATTGGACTGTCCGGCACGAAAAGTTTCGATCCGGCTCGCATAGCCTTGGGCCACGATCATGCCGGTTGGCACATCAATCGCGATGCGCCCCACCATCGCAATCCGCGCTTCCTGCCCGGTATTGCCAAGCCCGCCCGCCAATTCCACCGCGCATATCGCGACCAGCACTTGCCGCGCGCCAATCCGGGAAAGACCGTCTGGGCGGCAGGTCACGCCGCGCGGGCTATCGGGCGCTGGCAATTCGAAAGTAACGCCGGGCTGGATGCGCCGCGCTGTCAGGCTCCAGCTTTCAAAATGCCGCCGCCAGGGGCCAAGCGCGCCATCGCGGGCCGCATCGGGCGGTTCATGGGTGAAGCTTGCAATGCCACCATCATCGCGGCGCAGCACGGCAAGCCTTTCGCCGCGCAAAACCTCCGGCGCCAGGCTGATCCGGGTTGCGCGCGCTGTAGCATCGCGTTCCACCGCGGCCACATTCAGGCAATCGCGGCGCGGCGTGCGGTCAAGCCTTTCCCATTGTTCACGGCAGAGCTTGCGCCACGGGCCCCAGGCAGCCCCGCCGACCGAAACCGCCGCCGTCATCGGCGTGATCGGCGCGCTGAGCGGCAAGGGCGGCGCGGCGGTACGCCAATCAGGCGCTTGCGCAAAAGCGCTTGCGCCGCAAAGGCTTAGCGCAAGCAGCAGAAGGCGCAGCACCGCCTAAAAATTGCCCGGCGTCGGGATGGCATTGATGCCAAGGCTGCGCGCTGTTTCCGTCAGAATATCCCAGGTGGTGCCATCCACCGGAATGCCGCCGGCCAACCGCGCCGCGCGCGTTGCCCTTTCCTTCTCACCGGCCACCAACACGGGCTGATCCGGATCAGCGGGCGGCGATGCCTTCACATGCGCAATCAATGCAGACATTTCGGAACGGAAGGCGCCCATATCGCCGAAGCGTCCGGGGTCAATCACAAAGGCAAGCCAGCCATTGACAATGCTGCCATCCTTCGGGTGATGCGGCGCGGCGGTGACGCCGCCAATCAGCGCACCGGCCAGGATTTCGCACATCAGCGCAAGCCCATAGCCCTTATGCCCACCAAAGGGCAGCAAAGCGCCACGCGGTTGGTCCCGATACAGCACACCCGGATCATTGGTGGGCTGGCCCTTGGCATCCACCAAAGCGCCATCCGGCACTGGCTTGCCGGCATTGAAGGCAACCCGGCATTTGCCGAGTGCAATCGCCGCCGTCGCGAAATCCAGGATCAGCGGGTGTTCACCTTCCGCCACCGCCGGCACGGCAACGCAGACCGGGTTGGTGGACATGCGCCCATCGGTCCCGCCAAAGGGCGCCACCGCGCCGGGGCCGGAAACGCCATTGACGAAATGGACCGATATCATCCCAGCGCGCGCCGCCTGTTCGCCGTAGGAACCAATGCGCCCCAGATGATGCACGTTCTTCAGCGCCATCACCGCATGGCCATGCTGGCGCGCGGCATTGATCGCCCAATCCATGGTGATGCGCCCAATGCGCTGGCCATAGCCCATCTTGCCGTCAAACACGGCAAGCGATGCATCTTGCCTCACCGCTTCCGGCATGGCGCCGGCATTAAGCTTCCC
>CAIYMY010000006.1 GCA_903927465.1 uncultured Rhodospirillales bacterium
CGCGGCCTCTTTCAGGCGCTGCAGCGCGAGTTTATCGCCGCGCAGGTCAATGCCCTGTTCCTTGCGGAATTCATCGGCCAGATAGTCAATGATGCGCTGATCGAAATCCTCACCACCCAGGAAGGTGTCACCATTGGTGGATTTCACTTCAAACACGCCATCACCGATTTCCAGGATGGAAACGTCGAAGGTGCCGCCACCAAGGTCATAGACCGCGATGGTGCCGCCCTTCTTCTGTTCCATGCCATAGGCCAGCGCGGCGGCAGTGGGTTCATTGATGATGCGCAGCACTTCAAGCCCGGCAACCGTGCCGGCTTCCTTGGTGGCTTGGCGCTGGGCGTCATTGAAATAGGCCGGAACGGTGATCACAGCCTGGGAAACTTTCTCACCCAAATGGGCTTCGGCGGTTTCCTTCATTTTGGTCAGCACCATGGCGCTGATCTGCTGCGGCGCGTAGGTCTTGCCATCCACTTCAACCCAGGCATCGCCATTCGGCGCCTTGGTGATCGTGAAGGGGGCAAGCCCGATATCCTTCTGCACCATCGGGTCATCAAAGCGGCGGCCAATCAGGCGCTTCACCGCATAAAGCGTGCCCATGGGGTTGGTGACGGCCTGGCGCTTCGCCGATTGCCCGACCAGCCTTTCGCCATTCTTCGCAAACGCGATCATGGAAGGCGTGGTGCGCGCACCTTCGGCGTTTTCAATCACGCGCACATCCTTGCCTTCAAGAATGGCGACGCAGGAATTGGTGGTGCCAAGGTCGATACCGATAACCTTACTCATCCGAGTTCTCCTCTACGGCGGATCGCGGCGGCCCAGAATGGCACCACGGCGACCCCCTAATGCTAAAACGATGGCCGAGCGCCACCGCGGATGGGGTTGCAGGAAGCCGCACCCGAAGGGGCGCGGTGTTTACGGGGTGGATGTATGTAACAGCGCGGGGTGAGACAAGATGCCCCGGCAGCTTAGGGGCAAAATTTAGCGCGGCCCGCGGCTGCGGTTGCGGTCCAACTCCTCGGCACTGAGCGCGAAGGAAACCCGCACGCGGAATTCCGCCGGGCTGCGCCCGGGCGGGAAGATGATGCTCTCGGGGGCGGTGGCCACCCGGGTGCGGGTCTGATTGCCCTCAAAATTCACCAAAAGCAGCGCGTTCTTGCGCTGGACCAATTGGCTGTCATCGCCGCTGGTCACCGCCAGGAACCAGGGGAATTCGGCCCGATTGCCGCGCGTGGCAGGGCCGCGTTCCACATCCATCAGGACCGAGACCTTCACCTCGACCCCGCCGCCCCGGACATAATCACAAGATGTATTCACGCCCGCGATCCGGCCATCCACCAGCATCGCGGCCAAATCCGGCGGCGCGCCAGGCCGGAAGCGGGTGACATCCGCGCCATCCGCCAGGATAGCCACCCTTGGGCAAGGTGCCTGCACGGTTTCCTTGGTGGACGAGCCACAAGCCGCGACCAGCCCCGCCAAAACCAGAACCCCGAAGCGCCACATGCCGAAACCCCCTTTGACCCGAACGGGCTGCGGGCTACTCTGACCATTCTTCACGTCGCGCCGCAACCCGTGGCCGGCCCCCTGGATGGACCCCGCGCCCATGGCCTCTGCCAAGCCGCCCCTGAACCTTCTGCTCGCTGGCCCGCGAGGCTTTTGCGCCGGCGTGGACCGCGCCATCAAGATTGTGGAGGAAGCGCTGAAACGCCACGGCGCCCCGGTCTATGTGCGGCATGAAATCGTCCATAACCGCTTCGTGGTCGAAAGCCTGGAAAAGCAAGGCGCGGTTTTCGTGGAGGAGCTCAGCGAAATCCCGAATGACGGCCAGCCCGTGGTGTTTTCCGCCCATGGCGTGCCGAAATCCGTCCCGGCCGAAGCCGCACAGCGCATGATGTTCGCACTCGACGCGACCTGCCCGCTGGTGAGCAAGGTGCATCGTGAAGCCGAACACCATCATGAACATGGCCGCCATCTTTTCCTGATTGGCCATGCCGGCCACCCGGAAGTGATCGGCACCATGGGCCAATTGCCCGAAGGTGCCGTGACTTTGGTGCAGGATGCGGCGGATGCGCGCAGCGTTATGCGGCCCGAAGGCGCGACGCTTGCCTTCACCACGCAGACCACGCTTTCGGTGGATGACACGGCGGAGATCATCGGTATCCTGCAACAGCGCTTTCCCGAAATCCGAGGCCCCGCCAAGGAAGATATCTGCTACGCCACCACCAATCGCCAGGCGGCGGTGAAGGCGATTGCCGCGCGTTCCGATCTGGTGGTGGTGGTGGGCGCGCCCAATTCGTCCAACAGCCAGCGCCTGCGCGAAGTGGCTGAACGTAGCGGCGCCGGCCGCGCCGTGATGGTGCAGCGCGGTGCTGATCTTGATCTTTCCCTTGTGCAGGGCTGCAAGACCGTGGGTGTCACCGCCGGCGCCAGCGCGCCCGAAGTGCTGGTGGAAGAAGTGATCGCCCGGCTTAGTGAAGCCTATTCTTTGGAAATCGAGGAAGTGGTGGTGGCGGTGGAACAAATCACCTTCCGCCTGCCGCGCGGGCTCGCCGCCCAATAATGGCAGTCTATACTGAGGTTTCGGATGAGGCGTTGCGCGCCTTCCTGGCCGATTACGCGCTTGGCGAATTGCTGGCCTTTCGCGGCATTGCAGAGGGTGTGGAGAATTCCAACTACGCGGTGAAAACCGAAGCCGGCGATTTCATCCTGACGCTGTATGAAAAGCGCGTGGACCCCGCTGAACTGCCTTATTTCCTGGGCCTGATGGAACATTTGGCGTCACGTGGCATGGCCTGCCCCACGCCGGTGCATGGGCAGGATGGCGCGGCCTTGCGGGAATTGGCGGGGCGGCCGGCGGCGATTGTCACCTTTCTGCCTGGCGTATGGCCGCGCCGCGTGCGGCCAGAGCATTGCGCGCCGCTGGGCCGGGCCATGGCGGAAATGCATTTGGCTGGGGCAGGGTTTGCGCTCAGCCGGCCCAATGCACTCGGCCCCAAGGGCTGGGCGCCCTTGCTGGATGGCTGCCGCGCGCGGGGAAATGAGGTGCAGCCAGGCCTGATTGCGGAACTGGACGCTGCACTCACCGGCATTCTGGCCGCCTGGCCAGCCGAGGGCAGCCTGCCGGTTGGGCAAATCCATGCCGATCTTTTCCCCGATAATGCCTTCTTCCTGCCGGGCGCCGATGGCCAGCCGCGTGTTTCCGGCGTGATTGATTTCTATTTCGCCTGCACGGATCTTTTCGCCTATGACATCGCCGTCTGCCTGAATGCCTGGTGCTTTGAGCCGGATTATTCCTTCAACGTCACCCGCGCGCGCGCCATGCTCGGCGCCTATCGCGCCATTCGCCCATTGTCAGATGCTGAATTGGCCGCCCTGCCCGCGCTGTGCCGCGGTGCGGCGCTGCGCTTTTTGCTGACCCGGCTTTATGACTGGACCCACACACCCGAAGGCGCGCTGGTGACGCGGAAGGACCCTGTGGAATATCTGCGCAAGCTGAGATTTTTCAGCGGCGCCGAAACGCTTTCGGCCTTTGGCCTGTGACTGGCAGCGCCGACCCGCGCCCTTTGGTCGAGATTTGGACCGATGGCGGCTGCAAGCCCAACCCCGGCGCCGGCGGCTGGGCCGCCATTCTGCGCTTTGGCGAGCATGAGAAGGAGCTTTCAGGCGGCGAGGCCGAGACCACCAATAACCGCATGGAACTGACCGCGGCTCTCAAGGCACTTGAGGTGCTGAAAAAACCCTGCCGCGTGGCCTTGCATACGGATAGCGAATACCTGCGCAACGGCATCAGCCGCTGGATCCATGGCTGGGTGCGCGCCAATTGGCGCAATGCGGCGAAGGAGCCGGTGAAGAATCTGGATTTGTGGCAGGGCATTCTGGCCGCCGCCAAACCGCATGAGATTGAATGGCGCTGGGTGCGCGGCCATGCCGGTGACCCCATGAATGAACGCGCCGATGCGCTGGCGACGGTGGCGCGGGATGCGGTGGATCAGGGTTGAGCTTGCCCTAACCCCATGCTGGCGGGTATATCACCCAGACGGCGCGGGCGTAGTTCAGCGGTAGAACGTCAGCTTCCCAAGCTGAATGTCGGGGGTTCGATTCCCCCCGCCCGCTCCAACCCTACATAAATAAATTCGCGTAAATCCCAGCCCCCTCAAACAGCCTTCCGCCCCGCAATCAGCGCCACACCTTGCGGCCCAACCTTCTCAGCATGCGGGTAATTCGCCGGCACCGCGCAGGTATCACCCTGGCGAAAAATCTCGGCCTTGCCATCGCGCGTGATGGTGATCTCACCGCCAATCACCATCAGCCGAGCATCCCAATCATGGCCATGTTCGGTGTTTTCCTCATTGGCGCGGAAACCACCGTAAAACACGCCATAGCCATCGCGCTTCAGTTCGGCTTCAAATTCTTCACGGGTCATTGCGCTCTCCCTTACCTTCTGCCGTTCAGCTCAAGCCAAGTGCTGCAAATAACCGCGCTGTCGGCGGCCAGGCTTCCATCACCGCATCGCGCTTTACGATCGCGGCAAGCCCGCCGCCGATCAGCAGCGTGATGGAAGCCGCCCAGGCCGCGCGCAACCTGCGTGCGGAAGCCTCATTCGCGGCCTCGGCCAGGGTTTCGGCTGCTGGCTCAGGCTCGGGCCGCAATTCCTCAATCACCGGGGAGGGGGGTGGTTCCTCCACTACCCGTGGTGGCGTGGGCTCCGGCGCGCGCCATGCCATAGGCTCCGGCTCAGATGCCGGCGGGTCCGGCATCGGGAATACCGTCCGGCACTGGCTACAGCGCAGCGGGCGGGTGCGGTCGCGCAGCATGCGTTCCGGCACCTGGAAGCCCGCGCTGCAAGAAGGGCATTCAATCTGCATGCCGCCATTTTCCGTTACTGCCGGCTTCTCGGCAAGCGAAAGATTGAGCAAAACCGCCCGACCATGCGAAACAAGCCTTATGGTGAGATTCGGGCGCGTCGGGCTGGCCTATCGAAACCCCCAGGGTGACCCGGGGCAGGCAGCCTTGCGCGATGTCTCCTTTGCGCTGGGGGAAGGTAGCTTTACCTGGCTGCTTGGGCCTTCCGGGGCGGGGAAAAGCTCGGTGCTTAGGCTCATGCAGGCCGCCATCAGGCCAACAAGCGGCGTGGTTTCGGTCCTGGGGACCGATATTGGGCAGGCGGAACGGGCAGCGCTGCCAGCGCTCAGGCGCAAGATCGGCGTGGTGCATCAGGAATTCCGCCTGCTGCCGCATCTATCCGCCTGGGATAATGTGGCGCTGCCGCTGCGCCTTGCGGGCCGGACAGAAGCCGCGGTCAGGCAGGATGTCAATGAGATCCTGGATTGGCTGAGCCTTGCGGCAAAGGCGGGGCGCAACCCGGCCGAGCTTTCCGGCGGCGAACAGCAGCGCATCGCCATCGCGCGCGCCATCATCACGCGCCCTGCCTTGCTGATCGCCGATGAACCGACTTCGGAATTGGATGTGTTTGAAGCGCGCCGGCTGATTGCGCTGTTTGCTGAAATGAACCGGCTGGGCACGGCGATTGTGGTTGCCACGCATTCTGAGGATTTGCCGGCACGCCACCCGGCACGCGTGATCACCCTGTCAGAAGGCCGTATCATTGATGCGCCGTGAAGCCGGCGGCAGGGGGGACCCGATTGGCCTGCGCGGCGCGCTGGCGGATCGGCTGCTGGTGGCGTTGATCGCCGCCATGGCGCTATTCGCCGCCTGTGCGGTGGCGGGGCAGGCGGCGGTCAGCCAACTCGCGCAGCGCTGGCAGCAAGGCGCCAATACGGCGATCACGGTGCAAATCCCAAACCCCTCCCCCGCGCGGATGGAAGCGGCGTTGGAAGCGCTGCGTGCCCTGCCCGCGGTGCGCGAAGCCCGAGAAGTGGACCCGGCCCGCATGGCGGAATTGCTGCGCCCCTGGCTTGGCGATGTCGCGGGCTTGCCTCTGCCTGGCGTGATTGAATTGCGCCTAGCCGATCTGGCGGCGGACCCGGTGCTGATTGGCGATAAGGTGGCAGAAGCCGTACCGGGCGCGGTGACAGAAGCGCATGGCGTATTTGTCGCGCGGCTGGCGGCGCTGGCGCGCGCCTTGTCCCTGGCAGCGCTTGGGGTGGTGCTGCTGGTGGCGGCGGTGGCGGCTTCCGTGGTGGTGATTGCGGTGCGTGCCGGCATCGCCGCGCGGCGCGATTCGGTCATGGTGCTGCATATGTTGGGTGCGCCAGATCGCGACATTGCGCGGCGCTTCGCGCGCAGGACATCCTGGCTGGCATTGCTGGGCGGCATGCTTGGGGTGGCGGTGGCCATCGCGCTGCTTTGGGCATTGATGCAGCTTGCCGCACCCATCCTGCCAGAAATCTACTGGCAGGACCTGCCCCTGCCTGGCCTTGCGGCCATACCCATCAGCGCCGCGCTCATCGCCTGGGGCGCGACAATCCTGAGCATCCTTCTATGGCTGCGACGCTTACCATGAAGGCAAGGCGACTTTGGTTGCTGGCGCTGGGGCTGCTGCTGCTGTGGCTGGGTGGCTTCGGCTGGTTCCTGCGCGCCGTGCAGGAAGACTCGGCGGATAACAGCGCCACCGATGCGATTGTGGTGCTGACCGGCGGGGCGGAACGCGTGGAGACCGGTTTTCGCTTGCTGTCTGAAGGTTTGGCGCCGCGGCTTTTCATCTCGGGCGTGCATCCCGATGCGCGGCTTGCGGATCTGGCACGCGGCGCTGGTGCTGATCCGGCGCGGTTGGCAGGACGCGTAGAGCTTGGCCATGCGGCGGCCTCCACACGCGGCAATGCAGTGGAAATTGCGGCCTGGGCCAGAACAAGGGACATCACCACCATCCGCTTGGTGACGGCGGGCTATCACATGCCGCGCGCGCGCAGCGAATTGCGCCGCACCATGCCCGCATTGCGCGTGATGCCGTACCCGGTTACGCCACCCCGGCTGCGCGATGATGACGCCTTCTGGCGGCCACGGAATTGGGGCTTGCTGCTGAGCGAATACTGCAAATTTCTGGGCGCCGAGGCCGGGCTTTCAAGGTTTCTCGGCGGAAAGCGAACATGATCTGGCTACGTTCCTGCATCTTCAACGCGCTTTTCATAACCGTTACGGCGTTCTTTGCCGTGTTTGGCACCGCATTGCTGCCCTTCCATTCACGATTCACCCGAAATTTCATTCGGCATTGGGCGCGCAGCATTGTTTGGTTGCTGCGCATCATTTGCGGCATCCGCCTGCGGGTGAGTGGCTTGGAAAATTTGGCACCTGGTGCCGCCATCATCGCTTCCAAGCATCAATCCGCCTTTGACACTTTGGTCTGGCCAGTCCTGCTTGAGCCAACGAGTTACGTAATGAAGCGCGAATTGCTTAATCTGCCATTTTGGGGGCGCGTGGCGCGCCATACTGGCGCGGTGGCAGTGGATCGCGATGGTGGCGGCGCGGCGCTGCGCGGCATGGTGCGCGATGCCAAGCGCGTGTTGGATGAAGACCGGCCCTTGGTGATTTTCCCGGAAGGTACGCGTTCCGCGCCTGGGGAGCGCCTACCCTACCAGCCGGGTGTTGCCGCGCTGGTCATCAGCAGCGGTGCGCCCTGCTATCCTGTTGCGACCAATAGCGGGCAGCATTGGGGCAGGCGCGCCTTTCACAAGCTGCCCGGCGTCATTTCCATCTCAATCATGCCTGCCTTGCCTGCGGGCTTGGCGCGCAAGCCGCTGATGGAAGCGCTTGAATCGCAGATTGAGGCGGAAACCGCGCGGCTGATGGCGCAGGGATAGCCAAAACAACAAAAAGGGCGGTCAAAGCCGCCCCTTTTTCCAATCAATAACCCACCGAGGTCAGACCAGGAAAATCGCCATCAGCACCAGTAAAAGCACAGTGGCCCCGATGGACCAGGTGACGAAGCGGGTGAAGCCTTCCCAGCCGCCACGGCGATCCGCGAGGATATCGGCGGAGGTCACTTCGACAAAATCATAATGTTCTTTCTCAGCCATGGCTTTCCCCAAATCTCGGCATTTGACCTAGTGTGTAGAAAGCAAAGCGGTGCGGGGCAAGGGGTTCAGTAGCGATTCTGGCGCATATTCCGCCCTGGTGATCACAGCCCGCCCCGCTTCCAGCCGCACACGCCCCGCCGCCAGCCAGGAAAGCGCTGCCGGATAAAGCCGATGTTCTTCCGCCAGCACGCGTGCGGCCAGGCTTACTTCCGTGTCATTGGGCAAAACCGGCACGGCGGCCTGGGCGATGATGGGGCCCTCATCCACGCCTGCGGTCACCAAATGCACGGTGCAGCCATGCAGACGGACGCCGGCTGCCAAGGCGCGCGCATGGGTATCCAGCCCCGGAAAGGCCGGCAGCAGGGACGGGTGGATATTGACCAGCCGGCCTTCCCAGCGCCGCGCGAAATCGGGGGTCAGCACGCGCATGAAGCCAGCGAGCGCTATGATTTCAACGCCGTGCCTGGCCAATTCCGCTTCCATTGCAGCCTCAAAACCTGCCCGGTCGCCCTTGAAGGCGCGGCTTTCCACCACGGCGGTGGGCACCCCCCGCGCCGCTGCAGTCCCAAGCCCCGCCGCATCGGCGCGGTTGGAAAGCACCAACACAGGTTCCGCCGGGTAATCCGGCCCGGCTGCTTGCAGAATCGCCGCCATATTGGACCCGCGCCCGGAAATCAGCAGGGCGAGCCGCGCCCGCTTCATACGCGCGGCCAGGCCTGAGGCAGGTTTTGGATGCGAATCCCGGCCGGCCCGCTGGAAGCTTCCAGATGGCCGATGCGGAAGGGCGCTTCCCCCGCTTCCGTCAGCATGCGCGAGGCGGCTTCCGCCCCTGCTTCCGGCACCGCCAGCACCATGCCAAGCCCGCAATTGAAGACGCGCAGCATCTCGTCAGCGCTGACATTCCCGGCCTCTGCCAGGAAGGCGAAAACCGGCGGCACGGGCCAGCTTCCGGCTTCCAGCACCGCCGTCACGCCCGCCGGTAGCACGCGCGGCAGATTGCCCGGCAGGCCACCACCTGTGATATGCGCCGCCGCATGGAGCAAGCCCGCGCGATGCAAAGCAAGCAGTGGCTTCACATAAATGCGGGTTGGCGCCAGCAGGGCCTCGCCTAGCTTTTGCCCAGGCGCGAAGGGCGCGGGATCGGCAAGGGTCAGGTCACGCGCGGCCAGAATCCGCCGCACCAGGGAAAACCCGTTGGAATGAACGCCCGAAGACCCAAGCCCGATCAGCACATCCCCGGCTGTGACGGGGCGCGGCAAAAGCTGGCCGCGTTCGGCGGCACCCACGGAAAACCCGGCCAGATCGTAATCATCCGCGGCATACATCCCCGGCATCTCAGCCGTTTCGCCCCCCACCAGGGCGCAGCCCGCTTGCCGGCAGCCTTCCGCAATGCCCGCAATCACCGCCCGCGCCTGATCAAGCTGGAGCTTCCCGGTCGCGAAATAATCCAGGAAAAACAGAGGCTCAGCGCCCTGCACCACCAGATCATTTACGCACATCGCCACCAAATCAATGCCAACCGTATCGTGAATGCCCGCTTCAATCGCCACACGCAGCTTGGTGCCGACACCATCGGTGGAAGACACCAGCACCGGGTCCTTGAACCCGGCCGCCTTTGGGTCAAACAGGGCGCCGAAGCCCCCAAGGCCCCCCATCACGCCAGACCGGTTCGTGGCACGCGCCAGGGGCTTAATGGCCTCAACCAGGGCGTCGCCAGCCTCAATATCCACGCCCGCATCGCGGTAGGTGAGGCTTTGGGAATTGGAACTGGTCAGGGCGACCTCCGATTTGATACAATGAACACCGTATTAGCGTCGCGAAGAGTAAAGGGAAGGCTATGATGACAATAAGCCACGCCTGGCGGATGGCCGGAAGGAAACATGTGGCGGCGGCTTTCGCAAGCTTCTGGCTGAGCTTGGCCGCCCTGCCGGCGTTCGCACAATTCAGCGACATGGGCGCGCTGACGCAGCGCGGCGTGCCGGCGGAAGCGACCGCGGAGAATGGCGTGGTGGCACAGGAACGTGCCTTCGCCGCAGGGCGCCGCACCGCCTGGGATCGCATTCAGGGCATGGTCAATGCGCCGCGCCGCCCAACCGATGCCGAACTTGATCGCATGGTGCGTTCCATTGTGATCGAACAGGAAACCACCGGCCCGCAGCGCTATACTGGCCGGATGACCATCCAATTCGATGCCGAAGCAGTGCAAAGCTTTGCCGAAGGTGGCGAAGTGCGCGCCGCGACGCTGCCTTCCGGCATAGCATCCGAAGCGCCAGCCAATGTCACACCCCCCACACCTGTATTGGCGTCTTTGGAAGCCACGGCGCGTTATGGGTCGCTCAATGAATGGCTGGAAATCCGTCGGCGTGTGGTGGCAGCAGGCGCCAAGCTTGATGTCATGGCCATCACGACCGATCGCGCGCATCTGAACCTTGGGTTGCGTGTGCCGGTTGGCTTGGCGCAGGAGGTTTTCGCACAGAGTGGATTGCAGCTTGTGCCCGGCACTGGCACGCGGAATGATCAATGGCGGCTTGGTCTTGCCGGACGGTCCTGACCTTCGCCGCTTGCCGCAAACCCCGCAGAACCTTGCGGGGGCAGGGCTTTTCACCCTGCCCAATCTGATCACGCTCGCGCGGCTTTGTGCTGTGCCTGCGGCAATTTGGTTGATGTTGCAGCAGCGACTTGACCTTGCCTTTCTGGTTTTCATCGGCGCGGGAATTTCCGATGCGCTGGATGGCTGGATTGCGCGGGCCTGGAATGCGCGATCCCAACTTGGTGCCGTGCTTGATCCCATCGCGGATAAGGCTTTGCTGGTTTCGGTTTATGTGACGCTGGCAGCTATTGGCGTGCTGCCGGATTGGCTTGCGATTTTGGTGGTGTTTCGTGATTTGCTGATTGTGGGAGGTGTCTTGGTGCTTTGGGCGGTTGGCCTGCCACCACGCATCAAGCCAATTTTCATTTCCAAGGCGAATACGGCGGCGCAAATCCTGCTGGCTGCCCTTGTGCTACTATTGGCGGGGTTTGGCTTCAGCGCGCCCATATTGCTGGAGGTGATGATCTGGCTTGTGGCGGCAACAACTTTTGCCTCAGGTGCCGCTTATGTTGTGCAGGCAGCGCGGCGCACCGCCGGCTGGACCGCATGACAGATCAGCGCCCACCCGTGGCCGCACGGGCTGCCAACACGCCACCTTCAGCACCGCGAACTGCCACGCGCGGACAACGTTGGGGGCTGTTTCTTGGTTTCGGTATCGCGCTGCTTTTCTGTCTTTGGTTGTTCCAGGGTATTCTGACGCCCTTCGTGCTGGCCGCGACCATTGCGTATTTTCTGGACCCCTTGGCCACACGCTTGGCGCGGCTTGGCCTGCCGCGTGGCATGGGCGCCTTTCTGCTGATAACGCTGCTTGCCGCCATTACGCTGATTGCGCTGCTGCTGCTTTATCCGCTGATCCTGGCGCAGCTTGGCGTGCTGGTGCAGCGCCTGCCCGCCTATATCGCTGGTATTGGTCAGGCCTTGCGTGATGTGCTGACCAAGCTGGAAGAAGCGTTGGGCCCAGACATGCTGGATCAGCGCTTGCGTGAATTGGCGATCAACCAGGCCGCGTCCATGCTGTCCTGGCTGGGCGGCGCGGCCTCACGGCTGATTGGCGGCGGCTTTGCGCTATTCAGCGTTTTTACCTTTGTGGTGGTGACACCGGTGGTCGCCTTTTACCTGCTGCGTGATTGGCCCGCCATGCTGACGCGCATTGAAAGCTGGCTGCCGCGGCGCAGTGCGAATGTCTTCCGGCAAATCGCGCGCGATACGGACCGCGTTCTATCCGCCTGGCTGCGCGGGCAATTGCTGTGTTGCCTCGGGCTTGGCATTTTCTACGCCTTCGCTTTGCATTTGGCGGGGCTGGAGCTTGGCATCACCATCGGCATCATGTCGGGCTTCCTGACCTTCATCCCCTATGTCGGTTCCATGACCGGTTTCGCGACCGCCGTGCTGCTGGCCATCGGGCAATTCGGGTCCTGGCAGGAAGTGCTGGTGATTGTGGCGATTTTCGTGATCGGCCAAGGGATCGAAGGCTACATCATCTACCCCTATCTGCTCGGCAACCGGGTAGAACTGCACGCGGTTTGGGTGATTTTCGCGCTATTCGCCGGTGGGGTCGCTTTTGGTTTTCTGGGCGTGCTGCTGGCGGTGCCCATGGCCGCGGCGATTGGTGTGGTGACGCGCTATTGGCTGCGCCGCTATCTGGAAAGCCCGCTTTATCTTGACCCACCGCGGACCGGGCAATGATGCGCCAATTGGCCCTGCCGCTGCCCATCGCGGCTTCCTTTGACGCGCGCGATGTGATTGCCGATGCCAGCAATGCAGCCGCGCGAAGCTGGCTGGCGCAACCAAATACCTGGCCACTCGGCCGGCTGGCGCTATATGGCGAAGCGGGCGTGGGCAAGACGCATCTGGCGCGCGCCGCTGCAGCGCGTTTTGGTTGGCGCTGGCTGGATGGCATGGGCTTGCGCGGCCTGCCCGCCCCTGCGCCACAGGGCAATGTCATTGATGATGCGGATTGCGTGGCGGATGAGACCGCGCTTTTGCATCTGATCAATCTTTGCGCTGAACGAGGCGAGAGCCTGCTGCTGATCGGGCGTGAGGCGCCGGCACGCTGGCCAGTGCGCCTGCCTGATCTGACCAGCCGTTTGCGCGCGACGCAAGCTGTGGGCGTTGGCCCGGCAACGGATGCGCTGCTGCGCGCCTTGCTCAGCAAATTCTTCGCCGATCGGCAATTGCGGATCGAGCCCGATGTGCAAGCCTGGCTTCTCACGCGCTTGCCGCGCGATGCGGCAAGCCTTGCTGAAGCCGTGGCCCGGCTGGATCGCGCGGCACTTGGCATGGGGGGGCGCATCACGCGCCCTCTGGCGCGGCTGGCCCTTGATGGCTGGCTGGCAGAACAGGGCATTTGTGAAGTTTCTGAGACTGAACGGCGCCCACCCTCGCCTTCCCTGCCCCCTCTGCTATAAAATGAAGTCATGAGCGACATCATGCCCGATATCGGAGCCTTCCCGCTGGCGGAAAGCCCAGCGCGTTTCAGCAATCGGGAGCTTTCGTGGCTCGCCTTCAATCAGCGTGTGCTGGAAGAAGCGGGCAATGCGCGCCACCCGCTGCTGGAACGGCTACGATATGTTGCTATTTCGGCAAACAACCTAGATGAATTTTATTCCGTGCGCGTGGCGGGTCTGGTGGGGCAGGATCGCGCCAGCGTGGTCACACCATCCCCCGATGGGCTGACGCCAGCGCAGCAGCTTGCCGCCGTTCATGAACGCGCACGCGCGCTGTTTGATGGCCAACAGGAATCATGGCGGGACTTGCGCTCCATGCTGCGCGAGGCGCGTCTGATGGTAGTGGATCGGCCCGACCTGACCGAGGCCGATAAGGAATGGCTGGGAGAATGGTTCGCGGACCGGGTCTTCCCGGTGCTGACCCCCCTTGCCGTTGACCCCGCCCATCCCTTCCCCTTCATTTCCAATCTCGCACTTTGCATGGTTTTCAAGCTGTTGCGCGAAGAAGATGGCGGCACCATGCGGGCACTGCTGCCATTGCCGCCGCAGGTGGAACGCTTCATCCGCCTGCCATCGCGCCGCGGTACGGGGGCGATCCGCTTCGTGCTATTGGAAGATGTGGTGCTGCTGTTCCTGGATCGGCTTTTCCCCGGCTTCATCATGGCGGAAAGCGGCCTGTTTCGCGTGATCCGCGACACGGATGTGGAATTCGAAGAAGAAGCCGAAGACCTTGTCCGTTCCTATGAAAGTGCCTTGAAGCGCCGTCGGCGTGGGCGCGCCATCCAGCTTTCCGTCACCGCCAATACGCCCCCCGATATCCTGGATTTTGTCGCCGAGGAATTGGATGCGCCGCGGTCAGAAATTTTCGTGGTGGATGGCTTGCTTGGGCTTTCCGATCTGACGCAATTGATCGTGGATGACCGGCCCGATCTGCTGTTCACGCCCTATACGCCGCGCTTTCCAGAACGCATCCTGGATTTCGGCGGCGATTGCTTTGCCGCCATCCGCGCCAAGGATATTGTGGTGCATCACCCCTATGAATCCTTTGATGTGGTAGTGCAATTCCTGCGGCAAGCTGCGCGTGATCCGAATGTGATCGCAATCAAGCAGACGCTTTATCGCACCACGCGCGACAGCCCAATTGCAAAGGCGCTGATTGAAGCAGCCGAAGCGGGCAAAAGCGTAACCGGCATCATTGAGTTGAAGGCGCGGTTTGACGAAGAACGCAACATAGCCTTGGCGCGCGAATTGGAAGCCGCCGGCGTGCAGACGGTGTATGGCTTTGTAGAATTGAAAACCCACGCCAAGGTAAGCCTTGTGGTGCGGCGCGAAGGGCAGGCTTTGCGATCCTACGCGCATTTCGGCACGGGCAATTACCATCCCGTCACCGCACGCATCTATACCGATCTTTCCTATTTTACCGCCGATCCAGCACTGACGCGCGATGCCGCCAAGCTGTTCAATTACATGACCGGCTATGCACGGCCGGAGACAATGGAAAAGCTCGCCTTCTCACCGCTCACCACGCGTCCCACTTTGCTCGCGCTGATCCGCCAGGAAATTGCCTTCGCCAAGGAAGGCAAGCCGGCGGCGATTTGGATCAAGATGAATTCGCTGGTGGATGAAACGCTGATTGATGCGCTGTATGAGGCTTCCAAGGCCGGCGTGAAGGTGGATGCCATTGTGCGCGGCATTTGCTGCTTGCGCCCAGGTGTGCCGGGGCTTTCAGACAATATTCGTGTCAAATCCATCGTTGGCCGCTTTCTGGAACATTCGCGCATTTACGTATTCGGCAATGGGCATCGGCTGCCATCGCGCCGCGCCAAGATTTATATCTCCTCCGCCGATTGGATGGCACGCAACATGGATTGGCGCGTGGAAACCATGGTGCCGGTGGAAAACGCCACCGTGCATGCGCAAGTGCTGGATCAGATCATGGTGGTCAATCTGAAGGACACGCTGCAAAGCTGGCAGCTTGGCCCGGATGGGCATTGGGCGCGGATTGTCGCCCCGGAAAATGGCGTCTCAGCGCATGAGTATTTCATGACCAACCCATCGCTTTCCGGACGCGGCAGCGCGCTGGCCCGTGCTCCCCGACGCCAGCGGCAGGATCGTGTGAAGCAGGACTGATGGATGGCGCCGATCTGCGTCCGCAAGCGGGCTTTACCAGCATGACAGCACGCTGTGGTGTGGTGGATTTGGGTTCCAATTCCGTGCGCCTGGTTGTCTTTGAAGGGCGCGGGCGCAATCCCGCTGCGATCTTCAATGAAAAAGCCGTGCTGGGGCTGGGCCGCGGGCTGCATGATACGGGGCAACTCAACGCGGATGCGGTGGATCAGGCACTGACCATCATGCAGCGCTATCATGCGGTGGCGCGCGCCATGGGTGCCGATCCGCTCGAAGTTCTGGCGACCGCTGCCGTGCGTGATGCGTCCAATGGCGCCGCCTTTGTGGGGGCACTCAAAGAAAGAATGCCCGGCGTGCCGATCCATATCCTGACGGGGGATGAGGAAGCGCGGCTTTCCGCCCATGGCTTGCTGCTTGGCTTTCCCAGCGCGGATGGGTTGCTTGGCGATATTGGCGGTGGTTCCTTGGAATTGGTGGAACTCCATCAAGGTGAGCAAGGCAAAACGGGCAGCCTGCCCATTGGCACCATTCGCCTCGCGGATCGCGCGAAGGGCGATATTGGCAAGGCGCGCGCGATTGTGATGGAAGAATTGGCGCGTGTGCCCTGGGTGCATAGCGCATCCGGGCGGGATTTGTATCTGGTGGGCGGCGCCTGGCGGGCCATGGCGCGCATGCATATGGCGCAAACCGGATATCCGCTTTCCATCGTGCATCATTACGCACTGACGCGCGAAGAAGCGCGTGATCTTTCCGGCGTATTGATGGCCGCCACACGGCGCACGCTGGAACGCATGCCTGGCGCGTCCACCAAGCGCCTGGCTGATCTGCCCTTCGCCGCGCTGGTGCTGCGCCGGCTGCTGCGTGCCAGCGGTGCGCGCCGCGTTATTTTCAGCGCCAATGGCCTGCGGGAAGGCTGGTATGCGCGGCTGATTGATACGGCTGAGCGCAAGCGTGACCCGCTGCTGGCGGCATCGCATGACATGTCGCTGCGCTTCGGGCGTGACCAAACCATGCCGCCAGCGCTTTTCACCTGGACGGCGCCGCTGTTTGAGGATGAGTCTCCGCTGGCCGTGGCGCTACGCGAAGCCGCTTGTTGGGTAAGCGATGTCGGCAGCCATGATCATCCGGATTATCGTGCCGAACACGCGTTTTTCCGCGTGTTGCGCCAACCCGGTGTTGGCTTTGACCATCATGGCCGCGCATTCCTCGCCCTTGCCGCGGCGCTCCGGTATGAGGCAGAGGCGGATGCGCCCTTCCTGCCCTCCGCGCGGTTGCTGTTGGATGTCGGCACGCTGCGGCGGGCAGAGATTTTGGGCGCGGCCTTCAGGCTTGCCTATACGCTTTCAGGCGGCACGCCCGTGCTGCTGGCGGGCACATCACTTGAACGCCGCGGTGGACGGCTGGTGCTGCGGCTTGTTGAAGGCAGCGGTGTTTTCGCCGGCGAAAGCGTGCTGCGTCGGCTTGAAACCCTCGCGGCGGCGCTTGGGCTTGAATCAAGCGTGCAGGTGACGCAGCGCGGCTAGAACCTATCTGACTCTCCCTGAATCGGGAACTTCAGGCGTGATCTCCACCCGCTGGGTTCGCATTGCTGATTGCTTGACTTTGGTGATCAAAACATAGTGAAACCCTGCTTCATGAATGAAGAGCAGAAAACTCCACCCGCCGAAGCAGCCACTGGCAAAAAGCACCTAGTATCTACACTCATGAAGCTTTGGGGTGGTTTTCAGGCGGCCCTTTTCGCTGTGGCGCCAGTGATCATCCTGGTGATGCTGATTTTCCTGATCGTTCGTGAAATAAATCAAGATTCGATAGAAGTGGCCCCCATCCAGGTTCCTGCTCGGCTTGCGGAAACCGGACTGACGGCCGAGGTGGTGGCGCTGCGTCTGCTTGACCAGATTGCCGCGGCGGAACGGGTTGTGACATCCGAAAGGGTGGTGCGCCCGCATGTGGAACTTATTGGCCAAAAGCCTGATTTCACCGTTCCCATCGCCGGTATTTCGCTGCGCGCCCTGGCAGATATTGCGCGCAATCTTTTCGGCATCGCGCCGCGCCGCGTCTCCGGGGAAATCATTCTGGATGAGGATAAGCTCAAGCTCAGACTGCGTCTCGCGGGGCAGGGGCAGATTGCCGATATCGGCGGCTTCGCTCTGAACCAGGTGGATGCGCTGCTCGCCGCTGGCGCGCCAGAGGTTTGGCGAATTGTTTTCCCGAAGCTTTACGCTTGGCACCTTGCGCAAACCCTTGGCGTGGAAACCCAGGTGCGTGAGCGACTGACACGCATGCTGCTGCTGGATGGGCTGGACCCGGATGCGGAACGCACGGTGCGGGCACTGATCGGGCGTTCCTTCCTGCGGTCCGGTCGGGGTGAGGAAGCCTATGCGATATTCTCTGCCCTGGTTGCGAATAACCCCAATGATGGCGGCTTTGTTTATGGTCGCGGCCGCGCGCAATTCCTGCTGGGCCGGCTGGATGCCAGCATGGAAGATTATGCGCGCGCGCGGCAATTGGACCCTGCCGCCTTCTGGATTCATACCGGCATTGCGCAAATGATCCGCGAACGGGGTGACTACGCGAAAGCCCTGGAAGAAATCGAAAAGGGTCTGGCCTTGCGGCCTGACGACCCCACCGCCTTGACCGAAAAGGGCGAAATTATGCTCCGCCTTGGTCGTAGCCAGGAAGCCTTGAAGCTGGTGCAGGATGCGCTGATTTTTGATCCCTATAGCCCGGGGGCGCATTTATTGCTCGGCCGGCTGCGCCTTGCGCAATATGATGGCAAGGCCGCGCTGGAAGCCATGGATGAGGCAACGCGCCGCGCCCCAACATCAATGGATGCCCATTTGGGCCTGGCCGAAGCCTTGCTGAGCATTGGCCGCACGGCAGAGGCGGAAGCGAGCCTGAATAAGGTGCTCAGTTTCGGGCCAGTGCCCGCACGGCTGGAAAGCCAAGTTGCGCGCATGAGAAGCGCTTTCAAGGAAATTGGCGATCCTGCAAACTGAAACACGCGGCCCAGAAGCCGCCCGATGCGGTGTCGATATTCAAGGGCTATAGCTTCTGTCAGCAAATTCGATCACGCTACATCACAAGGCAAGACCAGACGGGAGAATACCGGCATGCCAACCACCCTGATCCGCAAGGCTGATCTGATTGTCGCCTGGGATGCGTCTGAAAAATCCCATACCTATCTGCCTGACGCAGATATGGCCTTCACCGATGGCGTGCTGCGTTTTGTGGGCCGGCATTATGAAGGCCCCGCTGATGAGGTGATGGATGGCAAGGGCCTGATGATCATGCCGGGTCTGGTGAATATCCATTCCCATCCTTCCAGTGAACCGATGAATAAGGGTTTTCTGGATGAGATCGGCTCACCGGGGCTCTATAATTCCTCACTTTACGAATACATGCCGATCTTCCGTGCGGATGCGGAAGCCGTGCCGCATTGCGTGCGCGTGGCGCTTTCCGAATTGCTGCTTTCGGGTGTGACCACGCTGGCCGATTTGTCCATGGCGCATCCAGGCTGGCTTGATCTGCTGGCGGAAGCGGGCATGCGGGTTTGTGTCGCGCCCATGTTCCGGTCAGCGCGCTGGTCCACCAAGAATGGCCATGTGGTTGAATATGAATGGGACGAAAAGGCCGGCGAAAAGGCCATGGAGGAAGCGCTGCGCCTGGTAGAACGCGCTGAACAGCATGAATGCGGTCGTCTTTTTGGCATGGTGGTGCCAGCGCAGATTGATACCTGCTCGGCCGGGCTTTTGAAGGATAGCCGGGCTGAGGCCAATAAGCGCGGGCTTTCCTGGCAGGTGCATGCGGCGCAATCCGTGGTGGAATTTCACGAAATCACGCGCCGGCATGGCACAACGCCG
>CAIYMY010000007.1 GCA_903927465.1 uncultured Rhodospirillales bacterium
ATCACCACCGAACCCCTCACCGCCGAAGCCTTCGCCCCCTTTGGGGAGGTGCTGGAAAGCCCGGCCTCTCCAGGTCGCGCTTACATAGACAAGATGCTGGAAAACCGCCGTGGCGGGGCCAGCCCCAGCCTTTCCTTCACGCGGGCGCTGCCGAAATCGGTGCCTTTCGCTTCCACCACCATGGAAAGGCATGAATTCTCCTCGCAATCCTTCATCCCCATGGAAGCGGGGCGCTGGCTTGTGCTGGTGGCGCCGCATGGGGCGGATGGCAAGCCGGATATGGAAAAGGCGCGCGCCTTTCTGGCGCGGCCTGATCAGGGCGTCACTTACGGCGCCAATGTCTGGCACCACCCTTCCACCGTCTTTGACCGCGAAGCGCGCTTCTCTGTTTTCATGTGGAAGGATGGCACCAGCGCCGATGATGAATTCGTTGAGGTGCAGCCTTTTGAACTGCACCTCGGGTAACATTCAGCCGCTTTCCGGCTGCTGATTCCGGGTTTTCCAGAGTGAGACGAAAATCCCGCCCGCAATGATCGCCGCCGTGACGCCAAGCGAAATGGCGGGGTCAAGCTTTCCCACCATCTGGTTCCAGAAGATCTTGCCGCCGATGAAAACCAGCACCAGCGCCAGGGCATATTTCAGGTAGAGGAAGCGATGCACCATGGCGGCGAGTGCGAAATACAGCGCGCGCAGCCCCAGGATCGCCATGATATTCGCGGTATAGACAATGAAGGTATCAGTCGTGATGGCGAAGATCGCCGGCACGCTATCCACCGCGAAAATCAAATCGGCGATATTGATCACCACCAGCGCCAGGAATAGCGGCGTAGCATAGGACAGCTTCTTCCCCGTAGCTTCATCCTTTTGGCGCACGAAGAATTTCTGGCCGTGGAGTTCATCCGTCACGCGCATGTGCTTGCGCAGGAAGCGCACGAAGGGATTTTTCGAGATATCCTGCTCCCCTTCCGGCACCACCATCATCTTGATGCCGGTCGCAATCAGGAAGGCGCCGAAAATATAGAGTACCCAGCTATATTCCTGCACCAGCGCCGCACCCGCCGCAATCATGATGCCGCGCAGCACGATCACGCCGATGATGCCCCAAACCAGCGCGCGATATTGGTAGCGGCGCGGGATGGCGAAATAGCCAAAGATCAGGCTGATCACGAAGACATTGTCGATGGACAGCGCTTTTTCGATGAAAAAGCCGGTAAAGAAGGCAATGCCCGCATGGGTGCCATCTGAGGTGGTAAGCTCCCCAACCTCATAGGCCCACCAGATGCCGGCGCCGTACATCATGGCAAAGGCGATGTAGAAGGCCGAAAGCCACAGGCTTTGCGCCACGCCCATTTCCCTGTCCTTGCGGTTCAGGACGCCAAGGTCGAAGGCCAGGAGCACCAGAACAATCAGCAGAAAGCCCTTCCACATCCAGAAAGGCTTGCCCATCCACTCAGAAAAAAGAAAATCCATCCCCAAACCTCATCCAATAGCGCGGATCAGCCATAGGGGGCCGAGACCGCGCAGGGTTGCACGATCCGACATCACGGCAGCTGCCAATAGTTGGCAGCCCCGCCAGAGGGGCCCGGATGACATTCAGATGATGGAAGCCAGTTTGGTTTTCAACCCCCATTGCGGCGGCCCCTGTGAGAAACCATTTGGAGATTTGCGCGGTGACCCCTTGGCTAATAGGTTGCCGCCATGTCATAGGGTCTGAAGAACCGCTCCGGCGGGACTTCCAACTGGGAATTGAGGCGTCGCAATGGGTTCCTTCAGCATCTGGCATTGGCTTGTTGTTCTGCTGGTCGTTCTGCTGCTTTTCGGCAGCGGCAAGATCAGCGGCCTGATGGGCGATCTGGCCAAGGGCATCAAGTCCTTCAAGCATAATATCAAGGAAGATCAGGCGGATGCCTCGATGGAAGCGCAGGCGCAGGGCCAGTCCCAGCCAGCCGGCAGCATCCAAGGTCCCGCCGCGGCGTCTTCCACCGCGCAGGCCGCTTCCGCACAAAACACGCCCCCTCGTCCGGGCGCCTGACAGCCTTGCCCGCCCTCGCGCCTTTCAGGCGAGGGCGGCTTTATCCTCAGCCTCGGGCTATCAAGTCCTGGCTTGGGGCCGATAAGACTATTCAGGCTGCCGGGCCAGGGTTAGAAATTGTAAGCCTTTTTCACCGCGTGGAGGGCCCGCGCCATGCTGACAACCTGGACCGTTGAGGATGGCCGCTGTCGTGCGCGCGAAGGCGCGATTTCTGACATCACCGCCGCCTTGCCCGAACTCGCCCGGGAAGCCGCCGGTGAGGTGGCGGACGGCGAAAACCTCCGCGGCGCCGTCTGGATTGACCTGCTGAACCCAACACCTGCGGAAGAACGCGCGGTGCAGCAGGCGCTCTCGCTCGAAATCCCGACGCGGGAGGAAATGCAGGAAATCGAAAGCTCCTCTCGACTTTATCGAGAAGATGAAGCGCTGTTTCTCACCGCCAATTTTCTCTACGGCGTGGATTCGGGCGAATATGGTTCCACCCCCATCAGCTTCGTGCTGACCAATAGCGCGCTGGTCACGGTGCGCTACGCAACGCCGCGCGCCTTCACCGTTTTCGGCGCGCGGGCGCAGCGCCACCCAAACCTGCTGCAATCAGCCGATGCGGTCATGCTGCATTTGTTCGAACAGATCGTGGATCGGCTGGCCGATATTCTGGAAAAAGTCGGCGCGGATATGGATAAGGCGAGCCAATCCACCTTCCGCGCCTCGCAGGCCGATTTCAAGATGCATCGGCGCAACGACAAGCTGAAGGACGCGCTGTTCACGCTGGGCCAGGTTGGGGAAGTGACAACACGCGCTTCCGAAACCCTGCTTGGTCTTTCGCGGATCCTGACCTTTGTGGGCGCCGAAAAGGGAGCCGCAGTACGCAAGGAAAACCAGGCGCTGGTCAAGACGCTGGTGCGCGATGTGCGGTCCCTTGTGGAACATGCAGGCTTCCTGAATTCCAAGGCGCAATTCCTGCTGGATGCCGTGCTTGGTGTGCTGAATGTTGAACAGACCAATATCATCAAGACCTTCACCGTGGCCTCGGTCGCGCTCATGCCACCCACGCTTATTGCCAGTATTTACGGCATGAATTTTGAATTCATGCCTGAATTGAAATTGGCTTTTGGCTATCCCTTGGCGCTTGTGCTCATGATCGTCTCAGCCATTATGCCCATTCTGTATTTCCGCCGCAAAGGCTGGCTGTAGTGCATATTCGGTCGCATTTTCCGAGTCCCCAAGTGATTCCACTTGGCTTGAAAATGCTCTAAGGAACCTCTGATTTAATCTCTACCCCCTTGGCCTGCCATTTATTTCCTGATTCTCTTCCGCATCGGCCAATCAAACCTTGAGGGTGCCCCCCATGCGGCAAAAAAGCTTCTCCAGCCTCGGCTTTGACAGCCACCACA
>CAIYMY010000008.1 GCA_903927465.1 uncultured Rhodospirillales bacterium
TGGGGCGCTTGCCATGCCTGCATTGGCGCAGGAAGCCTACCCTGCGCGATCAGTGCGTATCATCGTGCCCTTCGCCGCCGGCGGCGGTGCGGATGCCGTAGCGCGGGCATTGGCACAAAAACTCTCTGAACGCATGGGGCAACAATTTGTCGTGGATAACCGCCCAGGTGGCGCCGGCAATATAGGCACTGAGGCAGCCGCACGTGCAGCGCCAGATGGCTATACGCTGCTGCTTACTGGTCCAAGCCATGTGACGAACGCGCATCTTTTTCGGCAATTGCCCTTCGATCCGCTGCGCGGTTTTGCGCCGATTTCATTACTGACCTCTGCTCCTTATGTTCTGGTCTCACATCCGGCTCTACCTGCACGCAATTTTCGAGAATTTGTTGCCTTGGCTCGCTCTTCGATACTGCCGCTATCCTATGGTTCAGCCGGCAACGGTACCGCAGGCCATTTGGCCATGGAGATGATCAAAGCCGAGGCTGGGATAGATTTGGTGCATGTGCCATATCGTGGCAGCCCCCCTTTACTGACTGATCTGATGGCAGGGCGTGTCGCGGTGGCTTTCGATAATGTGCTCTCATCAAATCCCGCTATCGCAGCAGGGCAATTGCGCCCCCTGGCTGTCAGCGGCAAGGCACGCGCACCATCTTTGCCAGAAGTTCCAACCATTTCGGAAAACGGCTTGCCTGGCTTTGATGTGACAGTGTGGCAAGGCGCGCTTTTCCCCGCAGGGGTTGAGCCCACCATTATAACGCGTCTTTCTTCGGAAATGGCGTTGGCGATGCAGGCTGCTGATCTGCGCGCAAGGCTGACGGTATTGGGTGTTGAACCCATAGGCGGCACGCCGGTCGAATTCGCTGGCTTTCTTGCTCAGGAACATCAGCGATGGGGGGATGTCATCCGCCGTTCGGGCGCGCAGGTGGATTGAAGATATGCAATTCAATCATGTTGCGAACCGGCTTGATCAACGACACTTCGAAACGGTGGTGGAGATGTTTGTGACGCGATTGGGTTTCACTGTCCTGCGCCGCACTGAACGCTCCATTTGGATGCGCCAGCCGGGTAGCAATATCGATCTTCAGTTCAGCCGCAGCGATTCTGTGCACCGGGATACTGATAAGCTACGGTCGCAAATCGCTTTTCTGAGCGATACCCCGCAGGCCGACTTGCAGGCGCTTGTGGAATGGCTACGAAAGCGAAACCTCGACGCCTCAGTTGGTGCCTATTCAGATCGCGAGTTTTTTCTTGATGCACCTGCCGCATTTATTGATTTCGTGGTTGAGGCAATGCTGCCTGAATTGGCTGATTATGGCATTTCGGTTTAGTACTTTGGTCATGTCGCGATTTTGTGTCACTCCTTTGATCCAATACTGTGTAGCAAAGGAGATGAACGATGGGTACGGGCAGGACGGATGAATTTCACAAAGATGCAGTGCGGATCGCGCTGACCAGCGGGCTTTCGCGGCGCCAGGTTGCGGATGATCTGGGGCGCGGCTTTTCGACCTTAAACAAGTGGGTGAGCGCGCACCGTAACATGGATGTGATTTCTGCCGAGGACTGTGAGCTTGCCCAGGAGTACGAAGGACTTCTGTCAGGCGTCAAATGATATCAGACCGATTGGCGGGTTTATAACGGAGTATCTGGCCTATCTGAGGGTTAGGTTACGCTGCGTTTCGGTGGTGTCTCAAGCTGCGTAAGTGGTCTTAAGGAACCTCTGATTTAATCTCTACCCCCTTGGCCTGCCATTTATTTCCTGATTCTCTTCCGCATCGGCCAATCAAACCTTGAGGGTGCCCCCCATGCGGCAAAAAAGCTTCTCCAGCCTCGGCTTTGACAGCCACCACA
>CAIYMY010000009.1 GCA_903927465.1 uncultured Rhodospirillales bacterium
GCATTCGTGCCATGCTGCCCCATGTGGATGATTTCCGGCCCGTGCATAATCTTGAAAGCCTGCGCGCACTGATCCAAACCTTATCCGATCCGCGCACCGGCCAAAGCAGAAGGATGATGGTCGCATGACCCAGAATGACAATGCCGAAGATATCCTGGCCATCGCCGCCAATTGGAAGGCAGCGGGAGAAGATGTCGCCATAGCGACCGTAGTGGAAACCTGGGGGTCGTCGCCGCGTCCGGCGGGATCGCGGCTTGCCATCACCAAATCGGGCAAGCTGGCGGGGTCTGTTTCCGGCGGCTGCATTGAAGGGGCGGTGGCGGATGCCGCGCGGCAATCCATGGCGAGCGGGGCACCGCAATTGCTGGATTTCGGGATTTCCGATGAGCGTGCCTGGGAAGTTGGGCTTTCCTGCGGCGGTAAAGTGAAGGTTTTTGTGGAGCCGCTGTCATGAAATCTGCAACCCTTGCCCGGCTGCAAGCCGAACGCGCTGCCAAGCGCGCGGTGGTGCTGCTCACACGCCTTTCCGATGGCGCGCAATTGCTTTGGCCCGGTGATGAGATGCCGGCGGAATTGGTGGAAGCCTCCAAGGCCGCACTCGGCAGCGAAGAAGCCGGCAATGTGACGCTGGGTGAGGATAGCTGGTTCATCCATCCGCATAACCCGCCACTTAGGATCATTGTTGTCGGCGCCGTGCATATCGCGCAGGCCATGGCGCCCATGGCCGCACCGCTTGGCTTTGCCATGGTGGTGGTAGACCCGCGCCGCGCCTTTGCCAACGAGGAACGCCTGCCTGGGGTGACGCTTTCCACCGATTGGCCGGATGAGGCGATGGAAGCCCTCGCCCCCGATGCGCGCACGGCGGTTGTGACGCTGACGCATGACCCAAAGCTGGATGATCCCGCTTTGGATGCCGCGCTAAAGAGCGAAGCCTTTTACATCGGCGCCCTTGGCAGCCGGCGCACCCATGCAAAGCGCGTGGCACGTTTGACGGAATTGGGCCATGGGGCTGAGGCAATGGGGCGGATCCATGCGCCGGTCGGGCTCAATATTAAAGCCATTACGGCGCCGGAAATTGCGCTTTCCATCATGGCGGAAATCGTAGCTGCCCGGCGGGGTGCTGCGCTTGGTGCTGTGCGACCCATTCCCGGTGTCGCGGCATGATTTTTGGCCCAACGCGGCTTGAAGAAGCGAAAGGCGCGATCCTGGCGCATACCATGCGCATGACCGGCCGCGTGCTGAAAAAAGGCACGGTGCTGGATGATGGCGCCATCGCCGCATTGCGAGACGCCGGCCATCGGGAAGTCATAGCCGCCCGGCTTGAAGTGGGTGATGTGCCGGAAGATGAGGCTGCGGAACGGCTGGGCCAAGTGCTGGCAGTGCCCTTGCTTGCGCGTTCCCGTGCCGCAACTGGGCGCGTGAATATCCTGGCCGAAACCGCCGGGCTTTTGGTGCTGGATACCAGGCGCATCGCGCGCATGAATGCGGTGGATGAAAGCCTGACGATTGCGACTTTGCCCAATTTCACGCCCGTCAACACGAAGGAAATGGTCGCGACCATCAAGGTCATTCCCTTTGCCGTGCCGGGGCAAATGCTGGGCGTGGTGGAAGCGGTCGCTAAAAGTGGCGCGGGGCCGGTGCTTGCCATTCATCCTTTCCGCGCCTTGAAAGTCGGCCTTGTGCTGTCTGAATTGCCCGGCATCAAGGAAAGCGTCATGGAAGGCGCGATTGAAGCGACGGAAGAACGCATCGTAGGGCTCTGTGGGACATTGTTGCCGGTGGAACGCGTGCGCCATGATACGGTCGCGATTTCCGATGCGCTGTCCCGGCTACGTCGCGCGGGGGCTGAGATGCTGCTGGTGGCGGGCGCTTCCGCCGTTGTGGATAGGCGCGATGTTGGCCCCGCCGCCATTGTGCGCGCCGGCGGCGTGATTGATCATTTCGGCATGCCGGTTGATCCGGGCAATCTGCTCTGCCTTGGGCATATCGGCAAAATCCCAGCCATGGTGCTGCCTGGCTGTGCGCGCAGCCCGAAGCTGAATGGCTTTGATTGGGTGCTGCAAAGGCTTTTCGCAGGGCTTGAGGTAACGCCGGAAGATATCGGCGCCATGGGCGTTGGCGGCTTGCTCAAGGAAATTGAAGTGCGCCCGCTGCCGCGAGAACAAGCCCCGCGCACGCCACCACCCGCGCTTGCACCGCGTCGCGGCCGCCGCGTGGCGGCGATTGTGTTGGCCGCCGGGCGGTCTCGTCGCATGGCGCCGCTGAACAAATTATTGGTCACTGATAATGATGGCGTGCCCATGGTGGTGCGCGTGGTGGATCAGGTGCTGGCTTCCCACGCGCGCCCGATTATTGTCGTCACCGGCCATGAGCATGACCGGGTGGAGGAAGCCCTTTCCAACCGCGCGGTGCAATTCGCGATTGCCGATGATTACGCGGAGGGGCTTTCCGCATCGCTCAAGGCAGGGCTGCAAGCTCTGCCCCGTGATATTGAAGGCTTCATGGTGTGCCTGGGCGATATGCCGCTGGTGAGTTCCGCCATGCTCGATCGGTTGATGGCGGCGTTTGATCCGGAAGAAGGCCGCGCGATTGTGATGCCAACCTTCCGCGGCAAGCAGGGCAATCCCATGCTCTGGTCACGCGAATTCCTGCCCGAAATGCTGGCGATTACCGGCGATGTGGGCGCGCGGCATTTGGCGGGCAAATACGCCGATCGCTGTGTGGAGGTTGAGATGGCCGATGACGCTGTGCTGCGTGATTTCGACACGACCGAGGCGCTGAAAGGCGTGCCGGGGTATAGTTTGGTAAGGTGAAGCGTGACCTACCTAAGCAGGTCACGCTGATTTAAGCGCCTGGCGGCAAGGCAAAGTCAGATCTTGCGCGCCTTAATTTCGTCGCGGATTTCCGCAAGCAAGGATTCGGTTGGCGTCGGCGGAGGTGGCGCTGCCGCTTCCTCCACGGCCTTGGATGCCTGAAGCTTGCTCAGCATCTTCACCATCCAGAAAATCGCAAAGCCAACAATCACAAACTTGATGATGGCGTTGATGAATTTGCCGATTGCCAGCACGGCAGCGCCACCGTCGCGCGTTGCGGCCAGTGTTGCCTGGCGTTCGCCGGACATCACGACAAAAAGGTTGGAGAAATCCATCCCGCCCATCAGCAAGCCGATGATCGGGTTCAACAGATCCTCCACCATGGAGGTCACAATGGTGGTAAATGCCGCGCCGATGACAACGCCAACGGCCAGGTCAATGACATTGCCACGAATGATGAAGGCCTTGAATTCCTTCAGCCATTGCGGTTCCTTCACCGGGATGTGCCCGGTGATCTTGTGGGCTAAATCGCTCATGCTTGTTCCCTCAACATAGCGCCCGATTATCGGGACTACTTTCGATATGTCTTTCAAGCTTATTGATTGCTTTTTGTAAAGCTTAACAGGGTATGGCCCAAGCCTTTGAACGTTAGGATAGCGCGGTGCCGGCATTGTGCCTAAGCTTGAGCAATGAAACCCAAGCACTTCGCCCAGCAGATCACCTTCCTTTATGCGGAAGACCCGGCCGCTTCCTGGGATTTCTACGAAAACAAGCTGGGCCTTTCCCTGGTGCAGGATCAGGGCACCTGCCGCATCTATGCCACCGCCCCGGGTGATCGCGCCTTTCTTGGCGTCTGCCGCGCGCGGGCGCCGCGGGCTTCAGACAACCAACGCGTGCAAGGCGGGGTTGTCTTCACCTTCGTTGATCCAGATGTGGAAGGCTGGCACGCAAGGCTGAAGGCGCGCGGGGTGAAGGTGCCGGAGCAGGTGGAATATTCCGAAACCTACCGCGTGACGCATTTCTTCTTCCACGACCCCGCCGGCTATTTGCTGGAGGTTCAGCGCTTCGAAAGACCCGATTGGCCTAACCCGACCTGATAAATCATCCGCCGCGCTGAAGTCAGGCCCCCCAGCCCATTACCGCGCCAGCAACCACTCTGGCAGGCCGGTTACCAAGGTCACCGGGAAAAGTGTAATCAGCACCACGGTTAGCACCAGCATCAGGAAGAATGGCAGTGATGCCCAGGCAACTTCCGTCTGCTCCTTCCCTGTCATTGTTTGCATGACAAAAAGATTGAAGCCGAGCGGCGGTGTGATTTCAGCAATTTCCACTAGCAGCACGATAAAGATGCCAAACCACACAAGGTCAAACCCGGCAGCCTGCACCATCGGGACGACGATGGAGGTCGTCAGCACAATCATCGAAACGCCATCCAACGCCGTACCCAGGATCAGGTAAACCACGGTCAGGATGGCGATGATGCCTAAGGGGCCCAGATTGAGCGCTTCCACCCCTGAAGCAAGCGCGGATGGAATGCCTGTCAGGGCCATCCCTTTGGTCAGGAAGGCAGCACCCGCGAGAATAAACATGATCATGCAGGAAAGCCGCGTCGCGCCCATCAGGCTTTCCTTGAAGCTTTGCCAGGTCAGAGACCGCGTAACTGCCGCCAGAATGAGCGACCCGAGCACACCAAAACCAGCCGCTTCAGTGGCCGTCGCCCAGCCAATAAACATGGTCCCAATCACGGCGATGATCAGGATGGCGCAGGGAATCAACTGCGCGCTGGCCCGCATTTTCTCCCGGAAGCTCAGCGCTGGTTCCTTGGCTGGCTGTTTATCCGGATTGAGCACGGCCCAAATCGCGATATAGGCGCTGAACAGCACCATCACGAGAATGCCGGGGATCATGCCGGCGATGAAAACGCGCACAATCGAAACCTCGGCCGCCACCGCATAAACCACCATAATGATGGAAGGCGGGATCATAATGCCGAGTGTACCCGCCGTCGCCAGGCTGCCGATAGCAACGCCTTCATCATAACCACGGCGGCGCAATTCCGGCAGCGCAATCTTGGAAACCGTGGCGCAGGTGGCAGCCGAAGACCCCGAAACAGAACCGAAAATGCCACAGGCCAGGATATTCACATGCAAAAGCCGCCCGGGCAGCCAACGCACCCAGGGTGAAAGCCCGTTGAACAATTCCTCGGATAATTTGGTGCGGAACAGAATTTCACCCATCCACACAAACATCGGCAGGGCGGCTAAGGTCCAGGAACCTGTCGATTCCCACATGGAACTTGCCAGGAACAGGCCAGGCTGAGGATGCACCGCCATCATGGCGATGTAGCCAACCACGGCAAGGCTCATGGGTATCCAAAGACCCGTGCCGAGCAGAACGCAAAGCAGGATCAGCAGCAGTAGGGCGAAGCTCAATAATTCCATGGCTCAAACCTCCGCCGAGAAATCGCCGCGCGCGGCACGGTCTGCCGCGGCTGCGACATAGGAGGGGACTTCGCCCACCAGAACGCGGATGAGTTCATCAAGAATGGCGATCAGCAAAACGCCCGCGCCGATGGGCATGGCCAATTTCGGAATCCAAAGCGGGAAGGCGACAGTACCTTGGGCCACTTCCTCAATCTCGATGGCGAAAAACACATCATTCAGCGTGAACCAGACAATCGTGCCAACAGCAATCGCCGCCATCAGAAGGACGATAATCTCCATAAGGCGTCGGGCGCGCGGCGCGAGCTTGTCAATGGCCAGGCCAACCCTGATCAGCTCACCATTCTTGAAGGTCCGCGCCAGCGCGAAAAACGTGGTCGCAACGCAAAGATAGGCGCTGAGGTCATCGGCGCCGGCGAATTGGATATTCATCTCGCGCAGGGCAACTTGGGCCATCATGACAAGAAAGATCGAAAGCAGGGAAAGCGCGGCCAGCCCTGCTGAGATGTCGTAAAGGCCATCAAGTGCCCGGCGCAAGAATGGCATGCGCTTCAGGCCCGATAGGCGGCGAGAAGCTTCGCGCCATCTTCGCCAGCGCGCGTGGCCCATTCCTGCGCGATGGTTTGGCTGATGCGCGACAAGCCTTCCATCACACCCGGTGTCGGCTGCATTACCTGCATGCCGCGCGCAGCCAAGGTGGCCTGCGCTGCATCGCGCGCTTCAGCACTCAAGGCCCAGCCGCGATCCTCGGCGCGCTTGGCGGCTTCGCGCATGGCGGTCTGTTGCGCCGCCGGCAAGGCTTCAAAGGCGCGGCGCTGGACGAAAATCACGTTATGTGTGCGGGTAAAGCCAATGGGTGTGAAGACCTTCGCGAAATCCCAGGCGGCGCTATCCACACCCGTGGCCGCGCTGGTGACCATGGAATTGACCACACCGGTCGCGAAGGCTTGCGGTACTTCTGCCGCCTGCACCAGGGTTGGCGTGGCGCCCAACAGCGTGGCGAAGCGGTTCGTCATGGCGTTGAAGGTGCGCATGCGTGAACCGCGCAGCACTTCCAGATTTTCCACCGGCACATTGGTATAAAAGCCCGAAGGCGGCCACGGCACGCTGTAAAGGACACTCAGCCCCTGCCGCTGGAAACGCGCTTCGATATAGGGGC
>CAIYMY010000010.1 GCA_903927465.1 uncultured Rhodospirillales bacterium
ACATGGCTATGAACATGATCCGCAACGCAGACGACAAACACAGCCTCAAAGTCAGAAGAAAAAAAGCCGCTCTGAACATAGATTATCTGGGCTCATTACTGTTCAAACCTCAGCAGTAAGCCTTTCAAGCGATTCCCCTGCCCTGTCCGGCGGTCAGCGCCTGTGAGACCAAATTGGCGATTTGAGTAACGGAGGACTTATGGCTCCTTCGCGTGGCTAGGGAAATCTAAAGCGTTGGCTCCCGATCAATCATGGACACATGTGCTGCCACGACCTTCCAACCAACATCGGGGAAGCGCACCCAGGTCTGCATCTGGCGGCCAATCATATTCTGCCCGCGCACCTTATAGACCAAGGTGACGGTAGACATATCGCGACCAATGGTGACGATATCAACCCGCAGGCGCTTCTCCTTGCTGCCCGGTCCGGGCGGGCGAGCAACCCGGTGCGCGTGGATGCGATCAAACCCGTAGCCATGTTCGTAATTCGCCAGCCGGATCGTGTGTGGGCTGTTCCAAAAAGTGCCATCCAGCACTGCGACATCCTTGTCGATTAGCGCCTGCTCATAGCGTTCGAACAGGTCGCGGATTTCCTCGACAACCTCGGGAATATTGGGGGTGCGGTCGTTGTTCATGCTTGCGCCTCCATCGCTCGGGCCACTGCAACAAGTGTCGCATCGCTGCCGCGCGGGCCGATGATTGAAAGGCCCACGGGTAGCCCATCGACCGTCGTACCCGGCAGGTTGACTTGCGGATGGCCAGCCAACCCACCCTGGGCGCAAAGGCAGGTGATGCGATCGCGCAGCGGGTCCAGCATCGATAGGCGCTGACCGCGTAGCGGCGCCGGGAATGGTGTGGTCGGCAGGCAAAGGATTGTGCCCGGCGGCAGAAGCCACGCCATGCGGCCCCTTGCTTCCTGGCGCATCAGATTGGCCCAGCCGCGCTCACTCTCGGGCACCATCGAACCCATGACCAATCCGCGCGCGACAGAAAAGGCAAAGCGCGGGTTACGCTCGTCGAGCCAGTCCTTGAAGGTGTTATAGGCCTCAACTGGTTGCAGCGTGCGCTGTGCGCGCGCCCAGACCGATAGGCCCTGCGGTGCCATGAGGTCCTCACGGCTCGACCCGATAAGCGCAGCGAGTCGCGCAACCATCGGCTGCAGCGCAGCCGCTACAGGCGCCTCCGCAAAGCCAAAAGCATCCACCGCGATCACGAGCTTTGTCGGCAGTCTGGTTGGTATCTCCTCCAGCAGCAGCACGGATGAGACGCGGGCGAAGGTGACTGCATCAGGTGCGAACCATCCGGTTGTGTCGGAGGTGGGCGCCTGCGACATCATGCCAGTAACATCGAGCCTTCCATGAGTCGGCCTGATTCCATAAAGGCCGCAGAAGCTCGCTGGCACGCGCACCGAACCGCCTGTGTCGGTGCCAAGCGCCGTATCGCATAGGCCCGCAGCAACCGCAGCGGCAGAGCCTGAGGACGAACCGCCAGGCACCCGGCCGAGGGCGCGCACATTGATCGGCGTGCCGTCAAAGGCGTTCTCGCCCAGAATGCCGAGCGAAACCTCGTCCGTGATCGTCTTGCCGACCAGCGTGGCGCCACCGTCGAGCAGCGCCTGCACTGCCCAGGCGTGCCGTGTTGGCACGGGGCGGCCAGTAGGCCAGTCGGGATTGCCGCCGCCAGTGGGCACACCGGCGACGTCAAAAAGGTCCTTGGCAGCAAAGGTTAGGCCTGCGAGGGGGCCGCCTGACCGCCCCTCAATATGGGCGCGTGGGCCGGGCACGAAGGCGCCGATGTCTTCCGTCATGTCATTTCCCTCGTGATGGCGCAATTCGGATGGCGAGACTGGGACAGCGCGTTTCAGTCAACCAAGCCGTTATTAAGGCTCATCTGCCTCCACCTGTCACTTTTGACGGAACTGAATTGCGCACGGAACTTCCATGCTCTTCAGGATGGCAAGCTGCCCATGCCGGATGGCCTTGAAAGGTCTATAAAATCAATACTGCGTCCAATGAAACCCGGCTACCTGCGATCCTGACATTCAAACCTTTTTGTCAATATAGCGCTCCTTTGACAACCTGCTTGCGGAACTTGAAGGACTGGGGAAAACTGATGGTTGATTTGGAACGAGGAAGCGGCCCTGCGACCGAAACACGATATATCCGGCCTGATTGCCTGGGTGTACCGCGATGAATGGCGCGGGCCGATGCAGGAGGTGCTGTCGCGTCACGCCGATCAGGCTTGCCTTGACGCTGAGGTAGAGCTCGCCGACATCAAATCCCTTGTTGGCGATCATGCGGTCTCAACCGTTTGGGGCGCGTCTTTTGAAGACCTGCTCGCGACCAACATGCCCGATGGGCGTAATCTGGCTGACGAGTATCTGAAACGCCGCGGCTGGAAGGAAAGCGCCTCTACGCGCGAGTATATTGCGGGCCTCCGTCATTCTGTCATGAGCCTATATGAGGTGAGTGGCCTGGTTCCCGGCGAGTCGATGCTGCTACGTGATCTCATTCGTGGCGGCGAGCCTGTTCGGGTGATGGAGAAAAGCGGTTCCCAAGGCCTGAGGCAGTGGGATCGTATCGCCACGCGCGTAATCCCGCTGCGGGATCGAAGTGTTATCAGTGGTACGTTGATGCGCCTGGATCATGAGGCCAGCGATATTCTGAAAAACAGGCTCGCGAAGATAGCAAGAAAGAGAGTTCGGCAAACGAAGCGCGAGGCCCGGGGCCAGGATAGTGGAACGGACCAGCAAACCCCCGCAGTTGAATTTGCGGCTGATCAGTCGCTCAGCATGGCGGCCTTCATGTTCACCAATCTTTGGCTATCTGATGAACTGAAAGCTGCGCAGGGGAACCAGTTTCCTGAACTCTGTAATGCTGAGGGCGATCCGATTGCCTTCACCAAAATGCATTTTCCCCTGAAATCAAGTGTTACGCTGGACCAGGTCGCGGACGCGCTGAATACCCTGCCCTCACTGCAACAGGAGGATGCAAGCTTCTGGAACTGGTTGTCTGACGAAGGGCCTCATAAAAAAGCGCCACCAAAGAAGCAGAGCACAAAAAGCCTCGTGACCAGAATGGAAGATGGCGCCTTGGTTCTCGGGACTATTTCCTTGCAGGCCCGCAGGCTGACGCTTGAGGTGAATTCGGAAGCGCGTGCCAAGCGTGGAAGGGCCCTGCTGGAGCAGAGCGTTTCCGGACTCGTCGGGCCGCCTCTGGTCGAGCATCTGGATCTCGCGGAACTTCGGAAGGCCAGAGGGGCTGAACCCATATCCGACCCTTTGAGCCTTTCGCCCGAGGAAAAGCGCGATTTCATCAAGCGCACCTTGGATGCGCATTATCGCCAGGTCATCGAAGAGCCAATCCCGGCACTGGGCAATAAGTCTCCCCGGACTCTCATCAAGACGCCAAAGGGGCGAGAGATGGTAGCCGCTTGGCTAAAAAGGGTGGAGAACCATGGTGAATATAAGGAGCCAGATGACCCGTTGCGAAGTTATGACTTTACCTGGCTTTGGCGTGAATTGGGGCTGGAGGCGCTGAGGCGTTAGGCTGTTTCTGATAATGCTGCATTCTTGTGCCGCATACTGAGCTACAGAAATCTTGCTGTTTTATTGATGATAGAACGACCTTGAAGCATTCGGTCAAGAAGGTGGGAGCAGAAACATAGCCGTAGACAAATCGAGCGGGCAGCGAAACGAGGCGATTAAGTTGCCGCATATATCATTGGCAAGGAGCGCAACAGATGCAGAAGCGATTTGCAGGCAAAACGGCGGTGATCACCGGGGGCGCGTCAGGTATCGGGCTCGCCATCGCGCGGCGCTTTGTTCAGGAAGGCGGCAAGATTGTCGCCAATGACATCAATACGGAGGGTGTGGCAGCACTGGCGGCGGAATTGGGTCCATCAGGCATTGCGCTCATCGGCGATGTGACACGAGAGGATGATGTCGCACATCTTTTTTCAATAGCGATCGATCGCTTTGGCGCCGTTGATGCAAGCTTTCACGTCGCGGGCGCCAATAAGCACGCATACATCGCGCGTATGGCAGAGGCCGATTGGGACTTCACCATCAATCTCTGCCTAAAAGGAGTGATGTTCGCCATGAAGCATGCCGCCCAAGCCATGCTGAAGCAGGGGTATGGCGCCATGGTGAATATTGCCTCCCTCAATGCGCATGTGCCGATGCATGCCGGGGCGGCCTATTCGACCGCTAGGTCGCGTGGACTCTAGGTCTTCCGCAATTTTCTGATATGTGATTCAAGGTGCTTTTTTGGGGGCACCTATGGGAGTTTTGGACCGGCTGGTATTGAGTGACGATGCCTGGGAACGGATGGCGCCATTGATTATTGGCC
>CAIYMY010000011.1 GCA_903927465.1 uncultured Rhodospirillales bacterium
CCAGCATTTCCAGCCAGCGCACCACAAAAATCGAAAACCCGACCATCCAGAGCCGACGAAAGTCGCGCTCCTGAAACAGGCTTCGCCAATGGGTTTCGGTCAGCGCCACGGCGCCCTACGCATGATGCAAGGCCGGCCAGGAAAAACCTGACCGGCCCTGGATTTCAAAGCCCCGCCTGAGAGACGAATTTGGTGTTGAGGTAAGCCTCAATCGCCTCAAGCCCACCTTCTGAGCCATAGCCGGAATCCTTGATGCCGCCGAAGGGTACTTCGGGCAAAGCAAGGCCAAGGTGATTGATCGTCATCATGCCGCTTTCCACACGCGCCGCGACCGCATTGGCAGTCTTGGCGGAACGGGTGAAGGCGTAGGATGCCAGGCCATAGGGCAGGCGGTTCGCTTCTTCCACCACCTCATCCAAATCCTTGAAGCGGGAGATCATCGCCATGGGGCCGAAGGGTTCCTCATTCATGGCGCGGGCATCCTTGGGCACATCGGTCATGACGGTGGGTTCGTAGAAATAGCCCTTATTGCCGATACGCTTGCCGCCGGTATGAAGCTTGCCGCCCTTGGCCAGCGCATCCTGCACCATCATCTCAACCCAAGGCACGCGGCGGTCATGCGCAAGCGGGCCCATGGTGGTATCCGCCGCCATGCCGTCGCCCACCTTCAAGGTTTTGGCGTAGGCCACGAATTTTTCAACGAAGCCGTCATAAAGTTCTTCCTGCACCAGGAAGCGCGTTGGGCTCACGCAGACTTGGCCGGCATTGCGGAATTTCGCGAATGCCAAGGTTTTGGCCGCCAGATCAAGATCGGCATCGTTGAAGACAATCGCCGGCGCATGGCCGCCCAATTCCATCGTCGCGCGCTTCATGTGCTGGCCGGCCAGTGCGGCAAGCTGCTTGCCGACCGGGGTGGACCCCGTGAAGGTCACTTTGCGAATGATCGGATGCGCGATCAGATAGGATGAAATCTCTGCCGGCACACCATAGACCAGATTGGCCACCCCTGGCGGCAGCCCGGCATCAATAAAGGCGCGGATCAGCTCAGCCGGTGAAGCGGGGGTTTCTTCCGGTGCTTTCACAATAATGGAACAGCCCGTGGCCACGGCGGCCGATAGCTTGCGCACCACTTGGTTGATCGGGAAATTCCACGGCGTGAAGGCGGCAACGGGGCCGACCGGTTCCTTCACGACAAGCTGGTAAATCCCCTCGGCGCGCGCGGGCACCACGCGGCCATAGGCGCGGCGGGCTTCTTCCGCGAACCAATCAATAATGTCCGCTGCCGCCATGATTTCCGCTTTGGATTCGCCAAGCGGCTTGCCCTGTTCCAGCGTCATTAGCCGCGCGATGTCATCAGCGCGCGCCCGCACCAGGTCAGCGGCCTTGCGCATCAGCTTGGAACGTTCATAGGCGGAGACCTTCTTCCAGATCGCAAAGCCTTTCTCCGCGGCGGCAAGCGCCTCATCCAGATCTGGCTTTTCGGCATGGGCGACGGTGCCGATCACTTCCTCATTGGCCGGGTTCAGCACATTGATGGTCTTGCCACTGCGCGCGGCACGCCATTCGCCATTCACGTGCAATTGGACATTGGGGTAGGTCATGCGGGCTTCCTCCGGCTTTCATTGCTTGATGGGGTGAGACTAATCGGCCTTGGCGCGCGGGACCAGATGGACGGGGCGGGCTGGGGTGCTAGAAAGATATCAAGAATCAGTTTTCCTGGGAGAAAACCCTATGCGCCTTTCGCGCCGCACCCTTTTTGCCTCTGGCGCATTGCTGGCCGCGCCCGCCAGCCTTCGCGCGCAGCCTGCCTTCCCGAACCGGCCCATCACCGTGGTGGTGCCGAACCCGCCGGGTGGGGGAACGGATTTCGCCGCCAGGCTGTTTCAGGAGGCCATGAGCCAAGGGCTCGGTCAGCCGGTGGTGGTGGAAAACCGCCCTGGCGCCAATGGTAACCTCGCGATCAGTGCCGTGGCGCGGTCAGCGCCGGATGGGCATACGATCCTGCTGCAATATAATGGTTATCACGCCGGCAATCCGGCGATGATGAAGAACCTGACCTGGGACCCGATCAAGGACCTCGCGCTGGTTGGCATGGCCACCATGGCGCCGCATGCGATTATTGTTGGGCCTAACGTGCCCGCGAATAATTTGCAGGAATTCATCGCCCATGCGCGGGCCAATCCGGGCAAGCTGAACTATGCGTCTTCCGGCAATGGTTCCATCCAGCATGTGGGGGGCGTTTTGTTCAGCCGCGCCATCGGGGCCGAGATGGTGCATGTGCCCTATCGCGGTGCGGCGCCTGCGCTGCAGGATGTGGCCGGTGGGCGCGTCGAACTATTCATCACCACGCCATCTTCCGCGATTGCCCTGGTGCAAGGCGGCCGCGTGAAGGCGCTTGCGATTGCAAGTGCTCAGCGCGCGGCGGGCCTGCCCGATGTGCCCACCACGGCGGAAGCGGGCCTGCCTGGTTTCACGCTGGATGCCTGGTTCGGCTTTGCCGTGCCGACAGCGACACCCAAGCCCATTCAGGAAAGGCTGAACGCGGTGATCAATGCCGCGGCCGAACAGGCTTCTGTGCGCGAAAGGGCGCAGGCGGGCGGGGCCACCACCAAGGCAATGACGTTGGGGGAATTGGATGCGCTGGCGCGGCGCGAAGTGGAAGAACTGGGCGCCGTCATCCGTGGTGCTGGCATTACGCTGGAATAGGCAAGACAGGCCTTGGTTTGGCGGGAATGAGAGGCTAGGCTGAAACGATGGTGTCCTTATTCCCGCCCCACCGCTTTTGGCTGCTTGCCGCCGCGCTGCTTTCCGCCTGTGCGGCAGGCGACAATATGGACCGCCCTGCGCTTCGTGGTGCTGCCCCGGAAGTGACCGGGGCCTTCGGGTCCTATCTGGCCGGGCGTTTCGCCACCAATGAAGCCGATACAAAATATGCCGCCGACAGTTTGATCCAGGCACTAAGGCTCGACCCCAGCGAGCCTGAGGTCGTGCAGCGCGCCTTCATCGCCGCCTTGCTTGATGGGCGGGCTGATGCGGCGCGGCTTGCGCGCGTGATCCCGAATGAGCCCTTGGCCGCTATGTTGCTGGCCGGGCAGGATGCCCAGGCCGGGCGCTATGAACGGGCCGAACAGCGCTTCCGCGCCCTGCCGCGGCAGGGGCTTTCTGCCATTCTACAGCCTTTGCTGCTGGCATGGGCGCAGCAGGGCCGTGGGCAGACAGATGCGGCGCTGGCCACGCTACGCCCGCTCACGGAAACCGGCCGGCAGC
The DNA here is from genome assembly GCA_903927465.1 of uncultured Rhodospirillales bacterium. GTDB lineage: Bacteria > Pseudomonadota > Alphaproteobacteria > Acetobacterales > Acetobacteraceae > Neoroseomonas. The sequence continues at coordinate 3,268 of CAIYMY010000011.1, forward strand.
GCGGCATTTACGCTTTGCATGGCGCTCTGATCGCCGATATCGCGGAACGCCCGCGCGAAGCGGAACGTCTGGTGCGCATTGCGCTGGCCGATAGCGCCACGCCCGGCCTGCCGCTCACGCGCACAATGGCGGGCATTCTGATGCGCGCCGGCCAGGCAGCCGAAGCCGAGCGCCTGCTGGATCGCCTGGGCCGAGGCCATGATGATGCCGGGCTATTTGCCGAAACCGGCGGGCGAGACGCGGTGGCAACACGGCGCGTGGTGGCCTCGGCCACGGAAGGCATGGCGGAATCCTATTTGGCTTTGGCGACCGCTTTGCGCGGGCCTCAGGCTGGGGAGTTTTCGCTGGCCCTGGTGCGGCTCGCCATGCAGTTGCGCCCGCGCTACGGGCCGGCGCTGCTGGCCGGGGCTGACGCGCTGAGTGACGAAAACCAGCTTGAAGCGGCGCTGGCGCTGCTGGGGCGGGGCGATCCTGCTGATCCCTTCGCCCCGGTGCTGGCCCTGCGCCGCGCGGGTTTGCTCGATCGGTTGGACAGAGTGCCGGAAGCCGAGGTGGAGCTGCGCCGCCTCGCCACACAATTCCCGCGCGCCTATCAGCCCATGGCGCGGCTTGGGGATTTGTATCGCGGTCGGCAGAATTGGGCGTCGGCCATCACCGCCTATGATGCGGCGATTGGCCGGCTTGGGGCGCCCGTGGTGGTGCATTGGCCGCTTTTCTACGCCCGCGGCATTGCGCTGGACCGCGCCAAGCGCTGGCCAGAGGCCGAGGCGGATTTCCAGCGCGCCCTCAGCCTCAACCCCGAACAGCCTTTGGTGCTGAATTATCTTGCTTATAGCTGGGTGGAGCTTGGGCAGAATTTGGTGGAAGCGCGGCGCATGCTGGAACGCGCGGTGGAGCTTCGCCCAAATGACGGCAATATCGCTGATAGCCTGGGTTGGGCGCTATATAAGCTTGGCGATATTCCGGGCGCGGTGCGCTGGCTTGAAAAGGCCGTGGAGCTTGAATCGCAAAGCAGCGTGATCAATGACCATCTGGGCGATGCCTATTGGGCGCAGGGCCGCCGGCGGGAAGCGCTGTTTCAATGGCGCCGCGCCTTGATGCTGGGGCCAGAGGGCGATGAGGGGCCGAAGATCGAAGCCAAGGTTGCCAATGGCCTTGCCGCCCAACCAAGCGCGGAGACGCGGCGCTGAAAATCTCGGAGCCCGCCCCGGCCAAGGTCAACCTTTTCCTGCATGTCACGGGGCGCCGGGCGGATGGCTACCATCTGCTGGATAGCTTGGTCGTGTTCGCCGGCATTGGCGATACGGTCAGCGCTAGGTCCGGGGAGATATTGTCCCTTGCCATTGAGGGCGCGGAAAGCGGGGCGCTGGCGGCGGAACCCGATAATCTGGTGCTGCACGCGGCCAGGGCGCTGGCGACTGAGGCGGGGCTGGAAGACCATGCGCTGCTGCATCTGTTGAAGCGCCTGCCGGTCGCGAGTGGTATCGGCGGTGGCAGCGCGGATGCGGCGGCCAGCCTGCGTGCGCTCAACCAGCTTTGGGGCCTGGATTGGCCGGAAACGCGCCTGGCCGCGATTGGCGCGAAGCTCGGCGCGGATGTGCCGGTATGTGTGGGATCCTGCCCCGCCCGGATGGAAGGTATTGGGGAGGTGTTGAGCGCCGCGCCAAGCCTGCCGCGCTTTGGGCTTTTACTTGCGAATCCGCGTGAGGCTTTGGCGACGCCGGCGGTGTTTCGCGCGCGCGCGGGCGGGTTTTCAGCGCGTGCCAGCCTGCCGGAAGCCTGGGATAACGCGGCTGCCATGGCGGCGGATCTGGCGGCAATGGAGAATGATTTGCAGGCGCCCGCGATCAGCCTTTGCCCGCCAATTGCTGAGGTTTTGGCGGCAATTTCCGCAAGCCCCGGCTGCCTTTTGGCACGCATGAGTGGCTCGGGCGCGACCTGCTTTGGGATATTTCCGAATGCGGCTGCAGCGGCTTCAGCAGCGGCGGCCCTGCCCCCCGCCTGGTGGTGTTGGGGAGGGGGGCTTCACGGCGCCGCCCTTTGAAGGCTATTAGCGCGGCGCGGATGGGGCGTCGCCAAGCGGTAAGGCAGCGGTTTTTGGTACCGCCATTCCCAGGTTCGAATCCTGGCGCCCCAACCAATCTATTGCCCGGGCGGGCTTTGAGCATTTTCAAGCCAAGTGGAAAACTTGGCGCCTCAGAAAATGCGATCAAACAAAAATTGAGAGTGATTCCGGTGAACGAAGGTGAACGGGGACCGATCTAGGCCCCCATGAGCGCCAGATGTTCTTCAATAATCGGCAGTTCCGCTGCCGGGACCACTTCCCGCCAATGGTCCATGCCGGGCAGTTTTCCGGGATTGCGGCGAATAAGTTCCGTTTTGAGATAGGGGTAGCCCATCCCTTCCACCAATTCCCGCCATAAATGGTGGCAGGGGTTGAAGGGTACGCGGGCGAAGGCTGCCGCGCTGCTGTAACGCGGCGCAATCCGCATGCGGGTTGCCGCGTTTGCAAATGCTGCAAGCCTTTCCTGCCCGAATAGCGCCCAGCAGGGCACGCCGGCGCGGAGCATGCGCTGACTGAGGCCGATTTCGCCCCGTTGAACCAATAGCCATTTGCTGCGGCTATCCTTCAGGCTGGCGAGGTGGCCGAGCATTTCCGCAACGGCTTTTTCACCCCGGCCAAGCAGCGCATAGGATTGCAGATGCGCCCCGCCGCCCAGACTTTCCGTGAGGCCGAAAAAACCATCGCCCCCCGCGCGCCAGGCATCCACCAGGGGGGGCAAGGGCAGAAAGGGGCCAAGCACGCTATCATTCGTCAGCAGTAATTCCTGCGGGGTGCCAAAGCGTTGCAGGGCAATGGCCGCTGCGTCCCGCCAGGCGCCAAAATCCCGCCCGATATTGGCGCGGCGGATGCGGAGCACGGTATCCGCCGCTATGGCGCCCCAATCTTCCGCGGGCGGGGCGGCATTGGTGATGAAAACGCAGGCAAAGCCCGCTTCCCGCCAGACCCTTACCTGCCGGCGCACCATGCGGGAGATGCGGCCATCTGGCGACCAGTGAAGGTAAAGTGCCAAGGAGCGGGTGAGGGGGGCTTGGCCTTCTGAAGCTTCGAAGATTTCAGGCCGTTGCGGCGCGAAGCGGTCCAGAAAAGCGGCTGAGCCGGTTTCCCGGAGGACTTCAGCGACACGCCGGGCGAAGCGCGCCGGGGCGCGCGTGGCGAGGCTATGCGCCACACGTTCAAGTGGATTGATGCCAAAAGACAGGGCGGAGAGTTGGTAAGAAAGCACGTTGCGAAGACCAATCCTGTGCGGCAAGGGGCAACGCCAGTGTAGTTTGACGTCAACAATATTAGACTGGTTGCCCCGAATTGGCTACCTTTGCAAAATGTATCAAGCTACTTTCTTGATGAAATAGAATTCGATGTACCGCCGAGATTCTCAAAGAATTTTACTGGTCATTCGATATCACGGTTTTAGTTTTGGGCCTTGGTGAACATTTCTCCCGACGTAAGCTCTTTGGTGAGCGATACTCTGATCCTAAGTGAGGAATGGCTTGATGGCAGGAAATCAGAACCTTGTCTTGTTGTATCGTGTCAGCCTATTGACGTCCTATAGTTAGGATGTGTGAGGCCGTGCATCTGAGCTTTGGTTGTTTCTCTTGAATTTTGGGGGTTGAGCGCTAGGATGAGAAAACCAGAATTCTCGGTACTTCTTCCCACGAGAAACCGTGCCAGCCTTTTGGTTGAGGCAATAGAAACGGTACGTGCTCAGGATTTCGAAGACTGGGAGATTATCGTTTCCGACAATGCTTCTATAGAAGACGTTCGAGGCATAATTGAGAATATTGCCGACCCTCGCATCGTGTATTTGCGAAGTGATGAACCATTGTCTGTCACAGATAACTGGAATAGGGCAATTGATGCAGCCCAAGGCCGTTGGATTGTGATGCTGGGTGATGATGATGGGCTAGTACCTGGCTATTTCCAAAACATGCAGGCCGCATGTTTGAAGCTTAACTCGCCCGATGTCATTTATCACGGCGCCTATCATTTCCTCGCGCCGGATGTTTTGCCCGGGCAGGCGGACGGTCGGCTTTCCGATGTTACCAAAATGCACTCACTACTTTTGGGGCATCAGGGACCAAGCCTATTGCCACGTGGGCAATGCGAAGCTGCCGCTCGTGCGGCTTTGGACATGCGGGCAATTTATGGCTTTAACATGCAATACTTTCTCTTCTGTGCCGAGTTTCTCGAAAAAATGCGTCGGTTTGGCCCCGTGTTTCGCGGACCCTATCCGGATTTCTATGCAGCCAATATGGCACTATTGATAGCGGATACGGTTGGCGTCGTTCCAGCCCCGATGACAGTGATCGGGATAACACGCAAATCCTATGGCTACTTCCATTTCAATAACAATGAATCAGCAGGGATGGATTTTTTGGCCAATCACGACTTCACGAAACACGTATCGACGGACTTGCGAAAGCATTTGTTGCCCGGCAGTTTCATGAACACGCTCTGGTTGGTTTCGGTTGCGCTGGTGCGCGATAGCCTTTCCAACACCCACAATCTGAATCTTGGTATCAAGCGCTACCGGCGCCTCCAGATATTGGATAGTGGTCTAAACCATAGTCCTAAAGGGAGCGCCGCAGCCCGAGAACGTGACGCGCTTCTGCCGCTATTGAGTCTGGGTGAACGAATGCTGCTGCTTGCGTTGCGTTTGGCGACTTGGCCCCTGACCTTCCTCCCACCACGCTGGCTCGCAGCTTTTTCAATCAGGGCAAAATGTTTCCTAGGTCAATACGACACCGGCGAAGGCCCTCGGCGCCTGCCTATGAAGCCACGGAACATGACAGAAGCCATTGAGAGGCTTAGAGACCTTCCAAAGGACCAACAGTCTTGATGCAGGCCTGCCCTTACTGCGCTGGAGAGACCAGAGATCTCCTATCGGCGCCTGACATAAATCGGCGGGTGAGTAATACGGTTTTTCACCTTCGACACTGCCACGAATGCGGGCTCAATTTTCTTGCTGATCCGCCGGCGGACCTAGGCCCTTACTATACGTCAGATTACCACCATGTTCCTAAGGACCGGGCAGAGCTTGAAGAGTATCTGCCGATGCAGCGCTTCAGGATTGACCTGCTCCGCCAGTTTTGTTCCGCTGGAAAGCTATTGGAGATTGGCCCCTCGATCGGGCAGTTTTGTGCCTCGGCGCAAGACGCTGGCTTTACCGTCCACGCCATTGAAATGGATGCGGCCTGTGTTTCGTTTCTGCGTGAGAAGCTAGGCATTACCGCATATCATTCGGATGATCCGACTGGTGTGTTGCGTAAGTTATCGGTCCGCTTTGACGCGATCTGTTTTTGGCATTCGTTGGAGCATCTGCCGAAATTCTGGGAGGTGTTATGCGCGGCCCGCGCATGCTTGGCACCCGGGGGCGTTATCCTTATTGCCGCACCAAATCCGGAGGCCTTTCAGGCAAGAGTCATGGGAGCGAGCTGGCCGCATCATGATTTGCCGCGGCACCTATTCGGTATCAGCATACCCTGGCTCAGGCGCTGGGCTGCAGAAAACGACATAGAGTTGGCGTTTGCGACGACCCGCGATGCCGGTAGTATTTTTGGAAACCGTTTTTCTTGGGCGATGAAATTCCAAGGGCTAGCGCCACGAAATGCCCTAGCCCAACGCCTATCCTGGCGGCTTGGAACGCTTTTCGGGCGACTTTGGAAACCCCTCGAGGACCGCGAAGGCCTGGGAGCATGTTATACTGCGATCCTGCGTGCTCCCGCCCAGGCCGGTTCACTCTCTTCACGGCCAGTAGAGAAACACTAGTTCATGCGCAGATAGAACCCCCCCCTCACACCCCCAACAAATCCAGCGTCCTCCCCACCACCTTAGCCTCATCAAATCGCTCCAGCGCCCGCGCCCGCCCGGCCTCACCCATGCGCTCCCGTAGCGCTGGGTCGGTAGCCAAGCGCGAAAGCGCCTCGGCCAGGGGCGCAATGGCGGCAGGCGGCACCAGCAGCCCGGTCTCCCCGGCCACCACCTGTTCGCGCGGGCCGCGGATATCGGTCGCCACCACGGGCAGGCCTGTCAGCATCGCCTCAATCACGCTCATCGGCAGGCCCTCGAAATGGGATGGCAGGCAGAACACATCCGCCGCCGCCAACAGCCGTGCCACATCATGCCTATAGCCAAGCCGTTGCAGCCTTGGGCCAAGGGCTGCGGCGGCGCGGGCGAAATGCGGTTCCATATCCTCCCCATGGTCGGAAGCCAGACGCTCCCCCACCACCCAAAGCCGAGCGTTCTCCGGCGCGCTTTCCATGGCGCGCAGCAATTCCGGATAGCCCTTGTGGCGCACCAGGCGTGATACGGCGATGATCACGCAGTCATCGTCAGCCGCGCCCAATTCCGCACGCAAAGTGCGGCGCGCTTCGGGATCGGGATGGAAAGCTGCGGGGTCTCGCCCATTCAGAACGGCGATGGCATTGCGGTGAATGCCAAGCCGGCGCGCATCAGCGGCTTCTTCTTCGCTGACGGTCAGATAGACATCCGTGATGCGCCCGGCAGCACGTTCAAGCTGAAGCGCCAAGGCGCGGCGCCACCAGGGGCCGGGCTGATTGAACAGAAACCCATGGCAGGTATAGGCAATGCGCGGCACGCCGGCTGAACGTGCCGCCGCGCGCCCGATCAAACCACTGATCGGCATATGCGCATGCACCAGATCGCACTGCTCGCGCTTCAGGAAATCGCGCACGGCCTTATAGGCGTTCCATTGCGCCAGAGGATTCATGCTGCGCGCCATGGGCATGGCTTCAATACGAAAACCCTCGGCGCGCGGAATATCGAGCAAGGGGCCTTCGGCGCAAAGCCCGACAACCTCATGCCCACGCGCGCGGGCGCCACGCATCACCGGCAGGATGAAATGCCGCATGGCGAAATCCACATTCGCGATGAAGCAGATTTTCATGGAAAGTATTGAGCGCTCACGCGCCTGGGATGGGTACGGCGCCGGGCAGGCTCACGCGCGTGATC
>CAIYMY010000012.1 GCA_903927465.1 uncultured Rhodospirillales bacterium
CGGTGCCATCCACCAGCGTGCCACCACGAATGATCAGGCTTGCATCGCGTGCCATGGGGGTTTCCTTCAGGTTTTCAGGATGATTTTGCCAAGATGCGCATTGGCCTTCATATGCGCCAAAGCCTCAACCGCTTCATCAAGGGCAAACACGCGGTCAATCGGAAGGTGAAACACGCCTTCATCCACGCCCTTGCGTAAATCCCGCTTTGCGACTCGTTCTTCCTCGCGGATTTCGGCCACGCTGCGTGTGCGATGCGTCACGCCGATATAGGCAATGCGGCGTGTGGCGTGCAGATCAAAATCGAAATCGCCATGCGCACCGCCAAGCCGCCCGACATTCACAATGCGGCCCAGAATGGCGGTGGCGCGCATGGCGGCGTTGATGGTGCCACCCGAGACCTGGTCAATCACCAATTGCACACCGCGCCCTTCGGTCAGCGCCAGCACCTGATCCGCCCAATCGGCTTCATTCGTATTCACAGCATGATCCGCACCGAATTCCTTCAACCGCGCCCGCCGTTCGGCATGGGTGGAGGTGCCAATCACCGGCCCCGCGCCCATATATTTCGCGATCTGCATGCCCATCAGCCCAACGCCGCTGGAAGCGCCCAGGATCAGCACCGCTTCACCCTTAGCCAAACGACCATTGGAAATCAGCGCATCATGCATGGTGGAAAGCGCCACGGGCAAAGTCGCCGCTTCTTCCCAGGACATGTTCCGATCTGGCACGGGTTGCACGCGGCCCATATCCGCAACGGCATATTCGGCATAACCGCCGGAACCCGCGCACATCACGCGATCACCTGGCTTGATGCCCGTAACGCCAGCGCCCACCGCTGCGACTTCTCCGGCGAATTCCAGCCCGAGGATGGTGCCGGCGCCACCCATACGGCCATGTGCATGCCCTGCTGCAACACCAAGATCAGCGCGGTTGAGACCCGCGGCGCGCACGCGCACCAGCACTTGTTCCGGCCCCGGTACCGGGCGTGGCGCTTGTTGTACCTTGACGCCATCGGCAGTGACCATGGCGGCCTTCATCATCTCGGTCATTATCTTATCCTCTTGCACCACGAAGCCCTTGGACGCGGATGATCCCATCCGGCACGGCTTGCAAACCTTGTACGCCGGCGCCCACACCATGCAAGACGCGCGAATGCCATAGGTAGATATAGGGTCGATCCGCCAGATAGATCCGTGCTGCTGCCTCATAGGCGGTGGCGCGTGTGGCGGGTTCCACGCTTTGGCGCGCGGTATTCAGCGCGGCATCAAGCGCCGGGTTGCAATAGCGCCCGCCATTCAGTGATTGCCCGCAAGCGTTGAAATTATACAAATTCTGGTCGATATCCACACGGCCCGACCATTGAATGATGAGCGATTCAAAATCGCCCGATGTCCATTGGCGCAGCAGAGTTGCGGTTTCGATCAACTGCAGTTCGATATCAATCCCGGCCTCACGCGCCATGGCCTGGATCACTTCGGAAGCTTGCAGGTAATCCGTGGTGTTCGGCACGGATAGCTTTATCCGCACGCGATCATGCCCCGCTTCGCGCAGAAGCGCGCGCGCACGTGCCACATCGCGTGCCGGGATGGGCACGCTATTGGCGTAGAAGGCGTGGCCGGGCGGCACGGATTGATTGCCGGGAATCCAAAGCCCTTCAAAGGCAACATTCACCAGCGCCTGCCGATCAATGGCGCGTTCCAGGGCTTCCCGCACCCGCGCATCCCGCCCGAGCGGCGTATTCGCCGCTGTGCCATGGGCCACATTGATGGCGATATAAAATGAGGCGAGTGAGGGCGCTTCCACCAACCGCGTGCGACGATCCCCGCGGATATCAGCCACATCAGAAGGGCTGATGCGTTCCACCACATCCAGCGCACCGGCCCGCAAATTGGCCATGCGGATGGTGGCATCGGTAATGGGCCGATAGGTCACGCGATCCGCATGGATGGCGGCGCGGTTCCAATAGCCATTGAAGCGTTCCAGTTCGATCCGGTCCTGAGCAACCCGGCGCGTCAGGCGGAATGGGCCGGCGCAGGCGGGTTCACGCTGAAACTCCGCCCCTGTTACCTGCGCCTGGCGCGGCGAAACCAGCATGCCGGCGCGATCTGTTAGCGCTGCCAGTAAAGGCGCGAAGGGTTCCGACAGACGAATGGTCACTTCCAAGGGGCCGGTGGCCGCTACTTCTCGCACCGGGCCCAACTCCGCCTTGCGGGTGGAAGTGGGTGTTTCCAGGTGTCTGCGCAGGCCGATGGCCGCTGCTTCGCCATCCAGCGGCGCCCCATCATGGAAGCGCACATCAGGCCGGAGCGTCAGCACCAAAGCACGCCCGCCATCATCCCAGCGCCAGGCGGTGGCCAATTGCGGGACGATGTTCAGCTTTTCATCAATATCCACGAGTTTGTCGCACATGGCGGCAAAAACCTGTCGCCCGGCAACGCTGCGCGACAGTGTGGGGTCCAGCACATCGGGGTCTGAAGCAATGCCAATGCGCAAATGCTGCGCGCTGGCGGGCAGGGATAGAAACCCCATCAAAATCAGGGCGGCGAGGCGTTGCATGGTGCTTCCCAAGGTCATTCTACCCCTATCTCACCGCCTTGGGCGCTGCGGCGCAATGGTCAGCTTTGGCGCGCGGCGTTGGGATTCATGCGCCACATGGTCCAATTCAGCACCCCCGCGAAACTCACCCAGGCGAGATAAGGCACCATGAGCCAGGCTGCCCTTTCATCAATGGGCCAGAAGGTGATGATGCAGCCCAGGATGGAAAGCCAGAGCAAACACAAATCCGCCAAGGCCAGATCCATCCGTCGCATGCCGAAGAAAAAGCCCGACCAGGCGGCATTGAGCAGCAATTGTACCCCATAGATTGAGAGTGCAAGGCTGGCCCCGGCGAAACCGGCCTGGCCCCAAACCAGCCAGCCGGCAGTGGCAATCATGAGGAAAAGCAGCGCCCAAGCGGGGCCAAAGAGCCAATTCGGTGGGCGCCAGGGCGGCTTGGCCAGGCCTTCATACCAGGCCCCCGGCTTGAATACCGCCCCCGACATGGCCGCCGCAAAGCAGGCGCCCAGGAAGCCAAAAAAGCCGCTGATCGGGGGAAGGTCCATATTGCCTATATAGAACATGATTGCCGCTTGGGCAGGGGTGGTGGCATGGTGGCAGGACAAGGCAGGGGAAGAAACAGCCATGGCGCAGCACGAATCGGATTATGTCATTCTGGGTGGGGGCTCGGCCGGTTGCGTCTTGGCGACCCGGCTGTCGGAAGATCCGGGCACGAGTGTCACCATGCTGGAAGCCGGCCCCTGGGACCGCAACCCCTGGATTCATATCCCCATGGGCTTTGCGCGGCTGTATGTGACCAAGAAATTCGATTGGAATTACCAAACCGAAGCGGAAGGGGAGCTTGGCGGGCGCAGTGTTTATTGGCCGCGCGGGCGCGTGATTGGCGGTTCTGGCAGCGTCAATGGCTTGGTGTTCCTTCGCGGCAGCCCGCGTGATTATGATCGCTGGTCGCAATCCGGCGCCCGCGGCTGGTCCTACGAAGAATGCCTCCCCTATTTCAAACGGCTTGAAACCTTCGCGGGGCCAGATAGCGAATATCGCGGCAAGGATGGCCCGATGCAGATTGCCGAAGTGCCGGAACCATCGCCGGGCTGCCGCGCCTTTGTGGAAACCTGCGAAAAACTCGGCTTCACCCGCAATCGCGATAATAATGGCGAATGGTTTGAAGGCGTGGCGCCCAATCAATTGAATGTGCATCGTGGGCGGCGCTGGAGCCCTGCTGTGGCTTATCTGCGCCCCGCCTTGAAGCGGCCCAATCTGCGCGTGGAAACCGAACGGCTTGGCCAGCGCATTTTGATCGAAAATGGCCGCGCTGTTGGCGTAGTGGTGCGCGGCCCTGGGGGTGAGGAAACCTATCGCGCGCGGCGGGAAGTGATTTTATCCTCGGGCGCCATTGAAAGCCCGAAAATGCTGATGCTGTCAGGCATTGGCGATGCGAATGCGCTTCAGGAAATGGGTATTCCGGTGCAGGTCAATGCGCCGGAAGTGGGCAAGAATTTGCAGGATCACTTCATGGTGCGCTTTGCCTATCGCACCAAGCCTTGCGGTACGCTGAATGAAATCATGGCCAACCCCATTCGCGCTGCCGGGCTTGGCTTGGAGTGGGCGCTGCGCCGCAAGGGCCAGATGGCGGTGGGTGCCTCGGAAGCCAGTCTTTTCGCACGCGTTCTGCCGGGTTCTGAAGAACCCGAAGTGCAGTTCCAATTCGTCAATTTCAGCCTGGGCGGCAATCAGGGCACTTCGGCGAATTCTCTGGCCAAGCATCCTGGCTTCACCTTCAATTTCTGCGTCTGCCGGCCCGATAGCCGTGGTGATTTGACGCTGCGTTCGCCCAATGTGGCCGATAAGCCCGTTATTCGTGCCAATTACCTGACGGCGCCTTCCGATATTCGCATCATGCTTGAATCTGCCAAGCTGGGCCGGCGCATCGCCGCGACCAACCCTTTTGCTGGATTGATTGAGCGTGAAGAATTCCCCGGCCCCAAGACCGATGCCGAGGATGAAATGCTGGATTACATCCGCGGCGCTGGCACCACCGTGTATCACCCATGCGGCACCAACCGGATGGGCACGGATTCCCGTTCTGTCGTTGATTCAGATTTGCGCGTGCGTGGCGTGCAGGGCTTGCGTGTTGTGGATGCTTCGGTCTTTCCGCTGGTGCCTTCTTCCAATATCCACCCTGCGGTGCTGATGCTGGCCGAACGCGCATCAGACCTTATCCGGCGCGCAGCATGAAAGGGCACATGATGCTTCGTTTCAATCCTGGTCGCCGCGCGCTGCTGTCGGCGACGCTGGCAACACCCTTCCTTTCGTTGACAGCGCAAGCGCAGGGTAGCGACTGGCCCAATCGCCCAGTGCGCGTGGTGGTACCTTGGCCGCCGGGCGGAGGCGCCGATACCACGGCGCGCATGATTTTCCCGAAGCTTGGGCAAAAGCTTGGTCAGCCCTTCGTGATTGAAAACCGACCAGGCGCTTCGGGCAGCATCGGTGCCGCCGAAGTCGCGCGCGCCGCGCCTGATGGCTATACGATCTTGCATGATGCAACGCCGCTTGCGATCAACCCCTTTCTGCTGCGGGTTTCCTTCGATGCGCTGAGTGATTTGAAAGCGGTCTTCCTGCCCATGCAGGTGCCGATGCTGCTGGTGATGAACCCAAGCCAGGCGCCGAAATCCCTCGATGAGGTGATTGCGCTTGCCAAGGCTCGCCCCGGTTCTTTGGATTGGGCTTCTTCGGGTAATGGATCGGCGCAGCATTTGGCGCTGGAATTATTCACGCGTGCTGCCGGGATCACCGTGAACCATGTGCCCTATCGCGGCGGAGGACCGGCCTTGACCGATGTGGTGGCCGGGCAGGTCGGTTATTTCTTCAGTAATTCGAATGTGTCTCTGCCCTTCGTGCAGGGCGGGCGCGTGCGCGCCGTGGCGCATACCGGGCGCGGACGTATTGCCGCCTTTCCGGATATGCCCGCCATTGGCGATACCCTGCCAGGCTATGAGGCCTATGAATGGAATTGCATCTTGGCCCCAGCGCGCACGCCCGCTGCCATCACTGAAAAACTGAATGCGGCGTTGAATGAAGTGGTGCAGGACCCTGAAGTGGCGGCGCGCTATACCCAGCTTGCCATGGTGGTACGCCCCAATTCCACTGCCGAGGCCGAAGCCTTTCTGCGCAGCGAAACCGAAAAATGGGGCCGCGTGATCCGTGAGGCAAATATCAAGCTGGAATAACAGAACAGGTTAGCGCGTTTTTCGATTATCTTGGATCATATCTGCGGGATCTGAAGTGGTTGGCGCATTCGTTTGCCTGGAAGAATTCGCTGCGCTTCCCGCTTATGGATTGATAGCTGCTCCATGATGACGACGTCACCGGGCGTGCCTATCAACCGGCATGGGCTACAGTCATTGGGGTGCAAAACACCGTAGTGAGAAACCGAGCAGCGTTAACAGCTGCCGCGATTATTGCGCGGACTGGCTCGACGTAATGTCAAAGCCCAAAGCCCTGGCCAAGCGCTGGTCCTTTGAAGGTGGAATGCTTCGAAAGGCTCTCGTCGGTCGCAAGACCAGCCTCAACGGCAACGCCAACCGGGCGGGAAAGCGGGGGCAAAGCCCCCACTCAGTCTCAGCCGGCTTCTTCCGTCGCCGCCATTTCGGCCGCCAATTCCGCTTCCAGGCTTTCGGTCTGGGCGGCTGCGGCCGCGCTTTCATTGCGCATCAGCTTTTCAGCTTCTTCGCGGCTGCGTGCCACATTCACCACGACCGGGATTTGTACTTCCGGGTGCAATGCCACCTGCACGGAGCTGACACCCACGGTCTTGATCGGCTCGCCCAGCAGCACCTGTTCGCGCGTGACGGTCAGCCCCGCTTCGGAGCAGGCCACCGCGATGTCACGCGACACCACAGAACCGTACAGGCTGCCGCTTTCGCCCGCCTGGCGGATGATGATCACGGAAAGCCCGGCCACACGTTCGGCCACACGTTCCGCTTCACCACGGCGCTTGATATTGTCCGCTTCAAGCTGAACGCGGTCGCGGTCGAAACGCTCAAGATTTGCTTTGTTGGCGCGAATTGCCTTGCCGGTGGGCAGCAGGAAATTGCGCGCATAGCCAGGGCGCACCTTCACGCGTTCACCCATTTGGCCAAGCTTGTCCACGCGCTGCATCAGGATCAGGTCAATCATGTCTTGCCTCCAGGCAGCTCATTGCGCCGCCCCCATTGTTCGAAAATGCCGAAGGCCGTAACCGCGATTGCGGCCGGCACGCTCAAGATCACAAGCCCGGCGTAGAATACGCCAAGCATGAAGGGCCGGGCGGTGCGGCCGGCGGAACGCCGATGCACCGCGGCAAGCCCAAGTAGAAAAAAGGGCAGCAAAAGCACCATAAACAGCGCAAGCGGCAGGCTGCTATCACCGCCCATGCCGCTCAGCCAGATCGCTGCAGCCGCGCCAGGCAGAAAGCCGAACCACATGGGCAGGCGTGTTTCGCGCCAGCGCGGCGTTTCGGCCAAGGCCATGCCGCGGCGCGTGAGCGCAGTTTGCGCCCCAATGCCGCAGATGATCAGCGCCGCCACCATCCAGCCTGCCATGGCGGGGGCCATGATCAGCGCCAATTGCTCTACCGGCATGCCGGCATCAGCAATGCCCATGCGGGCCAGGCCTTGCTTGACGGAACCAATCAGCGCGCCGTCAAAGCCGCCAGGGCTATCGGCCAGCAGCACCGCCACCAGCAGGATCACCAGCGCCGGCCAAATGCCGGTCAGCGCCAACGGCGCCGAAGCATCAAGCCGGCCGCCCCGCAGCCCCGTTGCCACCATGAGCAGCGCTGGCAGCGCAAAGCCCAGCAAATAGATCAGCGCTGGCCATTCACTCGCGAACATCAGCACAATCAGCGTGCCAATGCCCAACGCTCCAAAGGCGGAAAAGCTGCCAAAGCCAAGCCCGGCGGCAAAGATCGGCAAGGATGTCAGCCAGAAAGCCGCGAAGCCCAGAGGAAGCCCGCGCATGGCCCAAAGCGCTGCGATGGCGGAAGCAATCCCACCAATCGCCGCCGCGAGCCAACGCGGATCATCCAACAGGCCGCGCCTGATTTCCATGGCTTGTCCCATGCCCTTTCGCCGCTATGTGCTGCCTAATCTTCAATCACGTACGGCAGCAGCGCCAGGAAGCGCGCGCGCTTGATGGCAATGGCCAATTCGCGCTGCTTTTTGGCCGAAACCGAGGTGATGCGCGCCGGTACGATCTTGCCGCGCTCAGACAGGAAGCGCGACAGCAACCGCACATCCTTAAAGTCAATCTTCGGCGCGCCCTGGCCGCTGAACGGGCAGGATTTGCGACGACGATGGAAGGGCCTGCGCGCACCAACGGCGGGACGGCGGGCGGCGGGGATCAGATCTGCATTGTCAGACATGGCTTATTCCTCAATCCCCATGGACATATCCACTTCGTCGCGGCCGCGGGCACGGAATTCCTCGCGGTCATCGCCACGGCCGCCACCACGGCCGGAACCAAAGCGGCCAGCCGGGCGCGGGCCACGGAAGGATTTTTCGCGGTCACGATCATCACCGCCACGCTTGGACAATACAGCGGAAGGCGCTTCTTCAATCGCTTCCACGCGCACGGTCAGCAGGCGCAGCACGTCTTCATTCAGGCCAAGCTGACGCTCAGCTTCATTCAACGCAGCGGGGGGCGTCTCGATCCCAAGAAGCATGTAATGCCCCTTGCGATTCTTCTTGATCCGGTAAGCAAGGCTGCGCAGGCCCCAATATTCGCGCTTGCGCACTTCGCCACCGCCTTCGGCGACCGTCGCGGCGACCTGGTCGGCAATGGCTTCAACCTGCTGTTGCGTGATATCATTGCGTGCGATGAAC
>CAIYMY010000013.1 GCA_903927465.1 uncultured Rhodospirillales bacterium
CCCTCAACTCCACCAATCATCGGCAGGGCAAAAAATCTAGCCAGAAAACTCTAACTAGTCAAGCCCAAAAAACGACAACCAACACAGTGAACGGGCTTCTAGTACCACCACAGAAGCACGTCAAGCACCCAACCAATGCCGAAACCAGGCGGCGAAGCGGGGCACTCCCACCTCAATAGGTGTTTTCGGCTCAAACCCGCACAAAGCCTGGATAGCGCCGATATCAGCGAAGGTTTCCGCCACATCCGTCACCGGCCGCGGCGCATCCTGGATTATAGCCTTGCGCCCCAGGCTTTCCTCCAGCACCGCCACAAAGCGCCGCACCTCAACACTGCGATGATTACCAATGTTCAGCAGGCGCGGCTTACCATCACTGGGCGGGCGGTCCAGCGCGCCTAAAACTCCTGCAACAATATCAGCAACAAAAGTGAAATCACGCTTCAGTCGCCCGCCTTCGTATAAAGTGATTGGCCTACCTGCGAGAATCGCATCCGCGAAAAGCCACGGCGCCATATCAGGGCGCCCCCAAGGCCCATACACGGTGAAAAACCTGAGACCCGTCTGCGGCAAACCAAAGATGTGACCATAGGCTTCACTGATCAATTCATCGGCGCGCTTCGTCGCGGCATAAAGTGAAATGGGGTGATCCACGCGATCATCCTCACGATAAGGCAAATTCCTGTTGCCACCGTAAACAGATGAGGAGCTGGCATAAAGAAAATGCTGAAGTCGCGGCAGAGACCGCGCCGCTTCCAGCATGACAAGATGCCCCATCACATTCGCTTCGATATAACTATAGGGATCAATCAGCGAATGCCTGACACCAGGCTGCGCTGCCAGGTGAATGATTTGTGTGATTTCTTGAGTTTGACGGAATACTTCAGATATCACTGTACGATCGGCGACGTTCACTTCAAAAAATGAAAAGTTGGGCTGCGCCAATAGGCGATCACGTCGCGCATGCTTCAGGCGCAAATCATAATAAGACGTCAGGCTATCAATACCAATCACTTTTTCGCCGCGCGCCAGTAGCGCTTCGGCAACATGCATGCCGATGAAACCTGCGGCACCAGTCAGAAGAATAGTCATTGCGCGATCAACCGATCTTCGAGCAATTCAAGGATGGCGTGCCCCAACGAAATATGCGCTTCCTGCACCCGCGCGGTTTCACTGCTCGGCACAATCAAGGCAACGTCACAAAGGGACGCGGCATCGCCGCCATCACCGCCGAGAAAACCGATCGTGCCAATGCCCATCCCGCGCGCGACCTGAAGCGCCTTGATGACGTTCGGGGAACGACCAGAAGTGGTGATGCCGAATAGCACATCGCCCTTCTGGCCGAGGCCTGAAAGGGGACGCGCGAAGACATCCTCGAAGCCATAATCATTGCCACCAGCGGTCAGCGCCGCGGGATCAAGCGTTAGCGCGATGGCGGGCCAAGAAGGTCGCTCAACCCGCGATCTCAGACGCACCAGTAATTCGGTTGCCAAATGCTGCGCATCAGCAGCACTGCCGCCATTGCCACAGAAAAACAGCTTTCCGCCGCGGCGCAGCGCCGCTTCGCAAAAATCCACGGCCTGAAGGACAAGCCCCGCCATTTCGGTTGCCAGATGGCGACGAAGGGCAATGCCATCCTCCATCATTGCGCGGAAGCGCTCAGCTTCGTTCATGAAAGGCTCCTAGGCTGCTCTACCCACGAGAAGCGGATCGAGATCCAACAGAACAACCGCATAAGCGCTTGTGGCCGGAAGGCCAAGTTATGAGCACGGCAAGGGTCACCAAGCCCCTAGGCGGCCCTGGGCTTTCCAATCCTGTGCCATGCTGGGCACAGCCTTCAGGCACTATCAGTTTTCTGCCGCTCCAATTCGCTCAGTCGTCCACGTAGACCAGCCACTTCCGCACGCAGCGCCGTAATCTGATCCCCCACGGGATCATCCTCGGTATTGCTAAGCCCATAACCCAGGAACGGATCAGCGCAGATCGAGCCTGCGGGGGGGCGGGCAGGAATGCCAACAACTGTGCAGTCTGGCTGCACATTGCGTGTCACCACCGCATTGGCGCCAATACGCGCGCCCTTCCCGACCGTAATCGGCCCCAAAACCTGCGCTCCGGCGCCGATGGAAACGCTGGCTTCGATTGTCGGGTGCCGTTTGCCTGGGCTGCCCGAAAGCCCGCCCAAGGTCACGCCATGATAAATCAGCACATCATCGGCGATTTCGGCAGTTTCGCCGATCACGACCCCCATGCCGTGGTCAATGAAAAGCCGCCGGCCAATCTGTGCGCCGGGATGAATTTCAATGCCGGTCAGAAAACGGCTAAGGTGCGAAACCAGCCGCCCCGCGCCGCGCCAGCCATGCCGCCAAAGCCAATGCGCAAGCCTATGCCACAGCACCGCATGCAGCCCGGCATAACAGAAAATCGTCTCAAGCCAGGAAGGCTGCGCGGGGTCGCGCGCGCGAATACTGCGACCAATTTCAACAAGCTCCGTGACCACAGGGCTACCTCACGCAAGCCATGGCGGTATGGGCAGGCCGCGTTCGCGCAGGAATTCTGGATTGAACAGCTTAGATTGGTAACGCGCGCCGCCATCACACAAAATGGTCACCACGCGATGCCCCGGGCCCAATTGGCGCGCTACCTTGATTGCGGCAGCAACATTCAAGCCGGCTGAACCGCCGAGGCAAATGCCTTCCTGCACCAGCAGGTCAAATACCTGCGTCAGCGCTTCTTCATCTGTCACCTGCACTGCGTCATCAATCAGGGCGCGGTCGCCCACCAGATTGCCCGGCACGCGCGCGGCCTGGCCAATACCCTCAGTGATGGAAGACCCCTCGGGCTTCAACTCGCCCGTCTTGACCCAGGAATAGAGCGAACTCCCCATCGGGTCCGCCAGCACAATGCGCGTTGCCGGCCCGCGCGCCTTCAAGGCGCGTGCGATGCCAGCAAGGGTGCCGCCAGTGCCGCAGGAACAGGTGAAGGCATCAATCTGCCCGCCAGTCTGGTCCCAAATCTCGGGCCCCGTGGTTGCCTCATGCACAGCACGATTAGCAAGGTTGTCGAATTGATTGGCGTAAACCGCCTCAAGCTCCTCGGCCAGGCGGCGGCTGAAATGAACGTAATTGCCAGGGTCAGAGAATGGCTTGGCCGGTACCAGGCGAAGATCAGCGCCGATCATGCGCAGAAAATCGAGCTTTTCGCGGCTTTGCGTCTCAGGCACCACAATGATGCTGCGATAGCCACGCGCATTGGCCACCAGCGTGATGCCAATACCGGTATTGCCCGCCGTGCCTTCCACAATGGTGCCGGGCTGGCCGGGCGTTAAAGCGCCACGCGCTTCGGCATCGGCAATGATCCCAAGCCCGGCGCGATCCTTCACTGAACCGCCCGGGTTCATGAATTCCGCCTTGCCCAGGATCTCGCAACCGGTCATTTCGCTGGCGCGCTTCAGGCGTATCAATGGCGTATTGCCGATTGCGCCGGCCAGACCATCCACGATATTTTGCATGCCCGCCATCGAAACCTCCGCTCCCTTTGCTTTACTATTTGCAGGTTATGCTGGCCCGGACGGAAAAGCGGCACAAGCTTCGGAAAATTCTTGCCTTTTTATCGCAATCGGGAAATGGCGTTGCTCTTGGACGCCAAAAAAACGAAAGGTAATGCCCCGCGCTGATCAGACGGGGCTTGGTCAGGCAGCCTCACTGCGCGCCTTGCGAGAGCGCCTGTAAAAATGCCGCGCAACAAAAAACACCAAGGCGGAAAGGGCGATGCCGGCGATGGTCCAGCCCAGACGTTCCGGCCCAATCAGCGCCCCCAGGAACCAGCCCGCCGCCACAAAGCTGGCAGCCCAAAGGCCTGCCGCGATGAAATTAAGCGCCGCGAAGCGTGCCCAATTCAACCCGGCCAGACCGCAAGCTGCCGAGGCGACGTTACGAACCCCGTACAGGAAGCGGAAGCTCAGAATGAACCAGGTGCCATAGCGCTGCAGCAAATCATTGACCCTGGCCACTTTTTCATCTGCACCCTTTATTCGGCGTACAATGCGGGGACCGTAACGCCGCCCCACAGTAAACCAGGTCTGATCCCCCAAAAAGGAACCAAACCAGACCGAGAAGAACAGCCACCAGGGGTCCACCGCGCCAGTGGCCGAACCTAGGGCTGACGCGGCCAGGACAAATGTTTCGCCTTCAAAGAACGCCCAAATAAACGCTCCCAGATAGGCGAAGTGCCCCCAGGACTCCCAGATTTCAGCCAAGACACCACCCCCGGATATTGGCTATAAACTGGTCTTGATTGGGTAAAAGGGGAAGGGGCGCCCCAATTTTGTTTTGGCCCGGAAAGGCGCAACCCCTGCGCCCCGCTTGGATAAGGATGTCTCGTGTCGCAAATACCGGAAAACGCCGATGGGCTCATGTTCGATGCCTTCGGCCGCCCACCTGTTCCCGATCTGGTGGTGCCAAGGGCCATCCTGCCCTTCCATCTGGATGAAAGGCCGGTACGTGGCCGCCTGGTGCGCTTGGGGCCGCTGGCGGACGCCCTGCTTCGCCGGCATGATTATCGACCTGAGGTCGCAAAACTCGCCGGTGAGGCGATGGCGTTAGCCGCGGGGCTGGCCGCGGCGCTGAAATTCGAAGGCTCCTTCAGCCTGCAGGCCAAGGGCGATGGGCCGCTTTCCATGCTGCTGGCAGATTGCACCCATGCGGGGGCGCTGCGCGGCTATGCCAAGCTGAATGAGGAAAGGTTTGCGGGCCTCGAGACGCCTTCCACTGCCGCGCTGCTCGGCAAGGGGTATCTAGCCTTCACTTGCGACCAGGGGCCCGATATGGACCGTTACCAGGGCATTGTAGCCATTGAAGGCGAAACGCTGACTGATATGACCGGCGAGTATTTCCGTAATTCGGAACAGCTTGATACCTATTTGAAGCTGGCTTGCGAAGAAACGCCGGCCGGTTGGCGTGCTTCCGCGCTGGTGCTTGAACGCGTGGCAGGTGCCGGCGGGCTTGATCAGCAAATGGATCAGGAAGAACAGCAGGAAGCCTGGCAGACCGCGACCATCCTGGCGCGTACCATCAGCACGCAGGAATTGCTGGATGATACGCTTTCGGCTGAACAGGTACTGCACCGGCTTTTCCATGCTGAAGGGCTAAGGCTGGATCGCCCAAGGCCGCTTTCTTATGGCTGCCGCTGCTCTCGGGACCGCTTGTTGAATGTTCTCGGCGGTTTCGGCACCGATGATCTGGACCACATGGCCGATGATGGAACCATCACCATGACCTGCGAATTCTGCAATTTCGATTTTCGTTTTGATCGCGCCACGCTCCCGGTGCGTAACGCAGGAAATTGACCATGGCTTTGCTGACGAAACGCCGCGCCTTTCTGGCACTCCCCCTGCTGGCTGCCTGCGCCAAGGAACAGGCCGGCCCTTACATACCGCCAGGGCCGCCAAGCTATGCGCATTTGATGCCGCTTCGGCTCAAGGTTGGCACGCTGGAAATCCAGGAAGCCGGCAGCGGCACCGCCTTCCTTGTGGATCAGGCAACGCCGCTTCAGCCCACCGATGTGATGCTGCGTATGGCGCGGGACCGGCTGAGCGCAGCGGGAGGCCCCGGCAAGGCGCGTTTCCTGATCCAGACTGCAAGCCTTACCAGGGAAGGCGGCACATCGGGCGGTGTTTTCAGCCCAGCATCCGAGACCTTCCGCTGCGTCATGCGCTGCCAGTTGGAGATTACCTCCGCTGAAGATGCCATCCTTGCCACCACCTCAGCCGAGGCTACGCGCGCCGTTACCGGACCGGTGCGCGATGCCGGGGAAAGGGCAGCATTGGCGGAACGCGCGGTGAAATTGGCCGGGCAGGATATGAATGTCGAATTCGAATTTCAGGTGCGGCGGCATTTGCGCGCCTGGCTGCAATTGGTGGCGGCGCCGGGTGAAAGCCTGCCGCAACCCGTTGAACGTGAAGCCCTGCCGCATTCGTGAAATTATTGAATGAAAGAGAATGACCGCATGACAGACCACCCCCTGATGCAGGAAATCGCGCCCATCCTGCCGGACCTGATCGCCATCAGAAAAGACATCCACGCCCATCCGGAATTGGGCATGGAGGAAACCCGCACCGCCGCGCTGGTTGCGGCACGGCTGCGCAGCCTTGGCATTGAAACCGTGGAAGGGGTTGGTCGCATGGGCGTGGTTGGCACGCTGCGCGGCAGCCGCCCCGGCCAGGGCGCCATTGGGCTGCGCGCCGATATGGATGCGCTGGCGCTGACGGAGGCGACCAATCTTCCCTATGCGTCGGAACATCCCGGCAAGATGCATGCCTGCGGGCATGATGGGCATACCACCATGCTGCTGGGTGCTGCGCAGATACTGGCGCAGAATCGCGACTTCGCCGGCACGGTACATTTCATTTTCCAGCCCGCCGAGGAAGGCCGAGGCGGCGCGCAAGCCATGCTGGATGATGGGCTGTTCGAACGTTTCCCCTGCGATTCTGTCTATGGCATGCACAATATGCCAGGCCTTCCGCTTGGCCATTTCGCGCTTTGCGACGGCCCCATGATGGCCGGTTCCGGGCGATGGAAAGTGCAGTTTCGGGGCACGGGTGGGCATGGCGGCAATTCACCCCATTTGGCGAGTGACATCACTGTCGCGCAGGCGAATTTCATCACCGCGCTGCAAAGCATTGTCAGCCGCAATGCGCCGGCGTTGGAAAGCGTGGTGATCAGTGTTGGGCATATCTCAGGCGGATCCGTGGATGCGCTGAATGTGATGCCCTCAGAAATCCTGGTGGGCGGCACCATGCGCGCCTTCAACCCAACCATGCAGAAGCTGCTTGAAGACCGCATGCGCGAAGTGGCGGAACTCACGGCCCGCATGCAGGGGGCAAGCGCCGAGGTAACGCTATGGTGGGGCGCCGCGCCGCTGATCAATCACACGCGGGAGGCCAACATTATGGCGGATACCGCACGTGAATTAGTGGGTGATAGCGCGGTGAATGACCAGATGACCCCCGTGACGGGCGGTGAGGATTTCGCCTTCATGCTGCGCGCCAAGCCGGGCGCCTTTGTCTTCATGGGCAATGGCACCGCGCCGGATGGCAAGGCGCATGCGCTGCATACGCCGCTTTATGATTTCAATGATGCCGCCCTGCCCCATGGCGTGGCGTTCTGGGTCAATCTGGTGCGGCGGGAAATGAACAGCGTAGAATGATGATTGAAGGGCGGCGCCTTGAGTAAAGCGCCGCCCTTTTCAGGCTACTTCACCTCAACGCCATAGACATCCCGCGCCGCATGGGCGGTGATCAGCCCATCCGCCACATCGCGCTTCACCAATTCCGGATCGCGCGCCTTGGGGTCACCCATGCCGCCGCCACCGGGCAGTTTCAGCAGCAGGCGCCGGCCTTTCGGGATGACCTGAAAGCCCTTGGTACGCAAAACCGTGCCGTTTGCGTCATTCAGGCCTACCCAACCGCCAGCACCTTCCCCGCCACCATCGCGGCCTTTGGGTGGATTGGCGACGCGATCAAAAATCGCATTCACCGCGAATTCCGCATCGCCCTTGGCGCCAATTTCCATGATCTGGCCAAAGCCGCCACGCGTCTTGCCCGCGCCCGCTGAATCAGGGCGGAGTTCCTTCTTCCAGAAGATCACGGGTGCGACATTTTCAGTCGCTTCCACGGGCATGGTGCGCACGCCGGATGGGAAGGCGGTGCCATCCAGCCCATCCTTGGTCGGGCGGGCACCGGTGCCGCCGGAATTGAAGGTGATGATCTCAAAATCATCCACCTCAGCCTGCTGGCCCGATACCTGAGAACCACCACGCAGTGGCGGATTCCAAAGTGCCGATGACCCTTCCGCATTCACCCGGTCCGGCACTGCCTGATGCAGGCAGCCCATCATCAAATCCGGAATCAATTGTCCGATCACGTGCCGCACACTGACAGGATAAGGGCGCGGCGCATTCAGGATGGAACCTTCGGGGATTTCCATCTCAAACGGTGCCAGGCTCGCCCAATTATTCGGGACTTCGGGTGCCACGACACATTTGATGCCGAAGCAGGAATAGGCGCGGCAATAGGCAGGCGGCACATTGATGCCACGGCCGGAAAGCCCGGAAGTGCCTGCATAATCCACCACAATCCGATCCGCATGGATGGTCATGGCGGCCTTCAGCGTCACCGGCGCCTCATAGCCATCCGATCTGATATCGGAACGGAAAGTACCACGCGGCAGCTTGGCGATCTCAAGCAAGGTCGCGCGGCGGCTGGCTTCAAAGATGTATTCCGCGAGATCATCCAGGCTATCCATCGCGAACTCGTTCATCATTTCAACAAGTCGCTTGGAACCGGCGTCATTGCAGGCACAAAGGGAATAGATATCGCCTTCCAATTCGACCGGCGTGCGCGATCCCGCGCGGATGAAATCGAAAAACGTCTCATTCGGCGCGCCGGCATCGAAGCATTTCACGATCGGGATATAGAGCCCTTCTTCGAAAACGCTGCGCCCTTCCGGTCCCATGCCAAGGCCGCCAATATCAATGATATGCGCGGTATTGGCGAAAAGCCCGACAATCTTGCCGCCGCGAAACGCCGGGGAGACCACGGTCAGGTCATGCAAATGCCCGGTCGCGAGCCATGGGTCATTGGTGATATAGTGATCACCGGGCTTCATGCTGGCGGCGGGGAATTTCGCCAGAAAGTGGCCAACCGCTTCCGCCATGGAATTCACATGGCCAGGTGTGCCGGTCACGGCCTGGGCCAGCATGCGCCCTTGCAGATCGAAGACGCCGGCGGAAAGATCACCCGCTTCGCGCACCGTGGTGCTGAAGGCAGTGCGGATCATGGTTTGCGCCTGTTCTTCGACTACCGCGATCAGGCGATTCCATTGGATCTGGCGTTGAATTGTCGCCAGCGCGCCGGTTTCTTTCATCGTGCAGCCTCCTGCGTCAGATCGAGATAGCCAAGCCCATCCATGCGGCAAATCCAGCCAGGGCCAATCAAGGTGCTGGTTTCCGCTTCCGAGATTATGGCGGGGCCGGCCACCGTGGCACCGGGCTGCATCGCCTCACGTTCATATACTTGCCATTCGGCCACTTCGCCGGTGGCGGTATCGCGCACCATTTGCACGCGGATCGGGCTTGGTGCGGGCGCATTCGCTACCGCCGCCGCCGGTTCCACATGCGCTTCAACGGTGCGGACCGTGACGGCGAAGGAAAGGATTTCAACATCCGAACCTGGCACCGGGCGGTCATAGAAACGGCTATATTCCGAATCATACAACGCACGAATCTCGCGCACATCCTGTTCGGTCAAAGCCCTTGGCGGAATGGGCACGGCGATTTCATGCCCCTGCCCGACATAGCGCATATAGGCGATGCGCGTTTCCTCAATCGGCGCACCAAAGGCGCCTTCCGCCACCACACCCGCCGCTTCGCGCGACATGGCGGCGAGCAGGCTATTCACCGCCGCGACGTCAAAGCTGCCGAAGCGCTGATAGAGCGACTTCACCACCTCATAAGCCACCGGCGCACGGAGGAAGCCGATCGCGCTGCCGACGCCCGCGCCAGAAGGCACCAGAATGCGCTTCACGCCAATTTTCTCGGCCACGCGATAACCATGAACCGGGCCGCCGCCACCAAAGGCAATCACCACGCGGCCTTCGTAATTCTCGGCACTTTCAATGGCATGCACGCGCGCGGCATTGGCCATATTCTCATCCACCATCTCAACCACGCCGAGTGCTGCCATATCAGCGGAAAGCGCGAGCTTCCCACCCACATGTTCAGCCAGCGCCTTGCGAGACTCATCCGGATAAAGCCTGAGCGCACCGCCCGCGAAAAGTTCCGGATCGTAGCGGCCAAGAGCAAGATTGGCGTCCGTCACCGCCGGATGCGTGCCGCCGCGCCCATAACAGGCAGGGCCGGGATCAGCGCCCGCACTTTCGGGGCCGACCTGAATGCGGCCCATGCTATCCACCTGCGCGATGGAACCACCACCAGCGCCGATTTCCACCATTTCAATCACGGGAATGCGCAGCGGCAGGCCAGAGCCCTTCTTGAAGCGCCCAACGCGCGCGACTTCAAAACTGCGCGATGCTTGCGGGCGGAAATTATCAATCAAGCAGACCTTGGCCGTGGTGCCGCCCATGTCAAAGGATAGCACCTTATCGAAGCCACGCTGCCGCGCGACAAAGGCCGAGAAGATCGCACCCCCCGCCGGGCCGCTTTCCACCAGGCGGATTGGGAAACGCGCCGCGGTATCAATGGTGGTGAGACCACCGCCCGACAGCATCAAATAAAGCGGGCAGCCAAGCCCTGCTTCACGCAACCCCAATTCCAATTGCTTCAAATAGCGCGCCATCAAGGGCTGCACATAGGCATTGGCGACGGTGGTCGAAAAACGTTCCCATTCGCGCATTTCGGGCGAGACTTCTGAGGAAAGCGAAACCGGCAATTCCGGCCAGGCTTCCCGCACAATCTCGGCGGCGCGGCGTTCATGGGTTGGGTTCACAAAGCCGTGAATGAAGCCGATCGCCAGGCTTTCAATACCCTCGGCGCGCACAAAAGGAATATGCGCGCGCACCGCAGCCTCATCCAAGGGCAGTAGCACCTTGCCGGTATTATCAAGGCGCTCCGGCACCGTCAGGCGCCAGCGGCGCGGCACAAGCGGCTTGGCCAATTCGATGTTCAGATCATATTGGTCGTAGCGCGCTTCATTCGCCAGCGCCAAAACGTCGCGAAAGCCATCGGTGGTGATCAGCGCGGTTTTGGCACCCTTGCGTTCAATCAGCGCATTGGTGGCAAGCGTAGTGCCGTGGATCACCAGCGCCAGATCGGCGGGCTTCATGGCGGCCTTGGACAGCACCTGCTGCACGCCTTCAAGCACACCCTTCTCGGGTGCGGCAGGCGTGGTCAGAACCTTGGTGGTCCAGCGCTGGCCATCCTTTTCAATGGCAAGGTCCGTGAAGGTGCCGCCAATATCAACGGCCAGGCGTGCATTGTTGTGTGCTGATGTGCTCATTGCCCCATCTCCGCAGCCCAACGGGTGACCACGGCGCAAGCGGCCGCAAAATCTTCCATGCGCATAGCTTCCTTTGGATTATGACTGCCATTTTGATTGCGAACGAAAAGCATCGCCGCCGGCACGCCCGCTTCGGCAAAGGCCGCCGCATCATGCCCAGCCCCCGATGCCATATGCCGATAGCGAATACCAAGCGCCTTGGCCGCGCTTTCGATGCCCGCCCGCACGCCCTGATCCATCGGCGCGGAGAGGCTGCCCGTTTCTGGACCGAGATCAAACCGCACACCACGCCGCGCTTCAATCTCGGCAATGATGCGCCCCATGGCGGCGAAAAGCAGATCGCGCGACGCCGGTTCAACGCTGCGAATATCAAGCTGAAAACGTGCCTCGCCGGCAATTTTCGTAAAACCTGCTTCTTCCGTGGTGGCCATGGTGCAGAAGGTGCAGACCATGGCGTGGCCCAGCGCTTCCAGCCGGCACCATTCCTCATCCAACCGATGCACAAGCTCGGCCAGCGCAACCGCCGCATCGCGCCGATAGCGCCGCGCCGTCGCGCCCGAATGATTATATTCACCCAGCACACGCGCGGCACGCAGCCGCCGCGATCCGGGAATGCCGGTCACGATGCCAATCGGCAGGCCTTCGGAATCAAGGCTTGGCCCTTGTTCAATATGCACTTCCAGAAAGGCCGCCGTGTTTTCCGGGCCGAGCAAATGCTCACCGCGCGCCACCGCATCAGGATCAAAGCCTTCTTCGCGCATATGCTCGGCCAAACTCCTGCCGCTATCGGTGCGCTTCACGTCAAGGATTTCAGGTGCCAGCAAACCAAGCGCGGCCTTGCTGCCGGGATAGGAAGTTGGGAACCATTGCCCTGCTTCCTCGGCACGGATCGCCATCACCGTCATGTCGCGGGCGGGCTGGAACCCAGCGCGCTTCATGCCGGCCACTGCCGCAAGCCCCGCCAGAACCCCGGCGGCGCCATCGAAATTCCCGCCCTCACGCACGGAATCCAAATGGCTGCCCATGATGATGCGCTTCGCCGCACGATCCGTCCCGGGCAGGGTCATGTACAGGTTGCCCGCGACATCATTGCGGCATTCCAGGCCAAGTTCGCGGGCGGCGTCGCGCACCAATTGATGCGCGATACGCTCACCGCGCCCATAGGCTTCGCGCGTGACACCTTCGCCATCGCGTGTGGCTTCTCGTAGCGCGTCAAACAAACGCGCGGCGAGCGCCATGTCGGGTGTAAGATTGGGCAGCATGTGCGAGCTTACAGCATGCTCCGCACACGCCCGCCATCCACACGGATCATGGAAGCAGTGATGTAGGACCCCGTCTCACCCGCCAAAAACGCGCCCATCGGCCCATATTCGGCAGGCATGCCAATGCGGCCCGATGGGTTTTCCTTGGCGGTCTGCGCCAGGATTTCATCTTCCGAAACGCCCGTTTGCTTCGCGCGAATGGTCGTATTGGTGGTGATGCGATCGGTTAGAATGCTGCCCGGCGCAAGCACATTCATGGTCACGCCATCGGCGGCCACTTCAGCGGCAAGCGTCTTCAGCCAACCCCAGATCGAAGCGCGCAGCGTATTGGAAAGGGCGAGTGTCGGAATCGGGTGCTGCATGCCCGTGCTGCCCACCACAATCACCCGGCCCCATTTTTGCGCGCGCATCGCCGGCATCAGGCGGTTGGTGATGCGAATTGGGGAAAGCACGATATTCTGGAACCACTTGACCAGATCTTCTTCCTTCATCTGGGAAGCGGTGCAGACCGG
>CAIYMY010000014.1 GCA_903927465.1 uncultured Rhodospirillales bacterium
GCATGTGGGCGACCGACGCCACCCAGGTCACCACCGTCCAGGATGGTGCGGTGCGGGCTTTCGGCGTCGCAGAGCATTGGATGCCGAGTTCCTCGGCTGGCACGTGACGAAGTCAGGTATCCTGGCCAACGGGCTAATCGTATCCAGGAACTCATGCTTGGCGGGCTTTCGCGCGACACGCGCCGCGTGCTCGACCTGCTGGTCAAGGAACTTGATGGCAAGAACGCGCGCAAGGCGATCATGACCGACCCGCGCAAGCCCGTCCCCGGCACGCGCCTGCTGCGCGAATGGGATGGCGGCGAGCATAGCGTGACCGTGCTACGCGATGGCTTCGATTGGCAGGGCCGGAAATTCAAATCACTCTCCGCCGTCGCGCGCGCCATCACCGGCACGCAATGGAATGGGGTCTTTATGCTTGTGGGAGAAATGGCATTGGAGATCCGTCTATTGGCCAAACGAGGCAAAGGTTTGCGCGCGATTGCGCGAGAAGTTGGGGTGTCGCGCAACACCGTCCGGCGCTACCTGCGCGATGGTGATACGGATCGGTATCACCCGCGCCCCCGGCCTTCAGGGCAAGCTGGATGCCCCGGGCCGTATCCATCCGGGGAGCCCCACCTTCCTTTTCAGGTGAAGCCTCTGTCATCTGTTCTTATGGACGATCTTAAGGTCGCTCATAAGTACGGGGGGGGATGATCGGGCATGAGAGAATCGTCGCTGATCAGGCCGCGTCGCGTCAACCGTTTTCCGCGCATTTACTCGAGTTGACGTGCCCCCCTGAAATGTTCCCAAATTTCGGTAGAGTCTGTTTCTCAAGGGGACGGACGAATGAAGCGCAGCAGGTTCAGCGATGAGCAGATCATCGGGATTTTGAAGGAACAGGAAGCGGGTGCTGTGACGGCGGATGTTTGCCGCCGTCACGGGATCAGCGAGGCGACATTCTACAAGTGGAAGGCCAAGTTTGGCGGCCTGGAAGTGACGGAGGCGAAGCGGCTTCGTACGCTGGAGGATGAGAACGCCAAGCTCAAGAAGCTTTTGGCCGAGGCGATGCTGGACATTGCGGTCTTGAAAGACATCTCCTCAAAAAAATGGTGACGCCCGGCGCGAAGCGTGATGCGGTCGCCCATGCCCGGACCTGCTACGGGTTGAGCGAGCGCCGGGCGTGTCATCTGATCGGAATTCCCAGGCGGGTTGCTCGGTATCAGCCGCGCGTTGCGGACGATACCGGCCTGCGGCAGCGGTTGCGAGAGCTGGCGGCCGCGCGGCGGCGGTTTGGCTATCGGCGGCTTGGCTATCTCCTGGCCCGGGAGGGGCTGAAGCCGAACCATAAGAAGCTACTGAGGCTCTATCGCGAAGAGGGGCTGAAGCTGCGTCGCCGCGGCGGCCGGAAACGGGCGCTCGGCACCAGGGCGCCAATGGCGCTGCCTCAAGGGCCGAACCAGCGCTGGTCGTTGGATTTTGTCTCTGACGCCTTTGGCTGTGGTCGGCGTTTCCGCATTCTGTGTGTGGTGGATGATTTCACGCGCGAATGCCTGGCACTGGTGCCCGATACGTCGCTGTCGGGTGCCAGGGTGGCGCGAGAACTCGACAAGATCGTGGCAATCCGCGGCAAGCCGCTGGCGGTGGTCAGCGACAACGGTACGGAGCTGACATCGGCATCGATCCTGCGCTGGTCGCAAGAGCGGCAGGTGGAATGGCATTACATCGCGCCGGGCAAGCCGACCCAGAATGCTTTCGTCGAAAGCTTCAATGGGCGGCTGCGCGATGAGTGCCTGAATGAGACGCTGTTCACTTCCATGGCGCAGGCACGGGCCGTACTCGCGGCCTGGCGGCAGGATTACAACACCGTCCGGCCACATTCGAAACTGGGCGGGCTCACTCCCGCCGAGATCGCCGGTCAACGGGGCTGGGGGCATGCCCCAGGGGAATCGCTTGAAAGGCTTACTGCTGAGGTTTGAACAGTAATGAGCCCAGATAATCTGTGTTCAGAGCGGCTTTTTTTCTTCTGACTTTGAGGCTGTGTTTGTCGTCTGCGTTGCGGATCATGTTCATAGCCATGTGTTTGATGATGGCCATGTTTTGGGGTCCGCTGCCTGTTCTCAGGCGGGCCAAGTCGTCGTGAA
>CAIYMY010000015.1 GCA_903927465.1 uncultured Rhodospirillales bacterium
GCGAAGCGTGGTGACAGCGTCATGCCTTGGAAATTGCCGAGCACCTGCTGGCCGCGCGTGTTCAAATCAAACAAGACAACGCGCGGCTGTTCGCGGCTTTGATAGGACATGAAGGCCACGCGATCCGCCGCCGGGTGGAAGCGCGGCGTGAGGGCGGCTTCGCGCCCATCGGTCAGGAAGGCATTGTTTTCGCCATCCTGATCCATGATGGCGAGGCGCCGCAGCCTGCGGTCACGCGGGCCAGATTCCGCGATATAGACAATGCGTGTATCGAAATAGCCTTTCTCGCCCAGCAATCTTTCATAGATGACGTCAGAGATCAGGTGCGCGATGCGCCGCCAATTGGCGATAGGCGTCGTGAAGGCGGTGCCTTGTAACCGGTTTTCGGGCAGAATATCCCACAGCTGAAATTCTACGCGCAAACTGCCGCCTTGCAGATCAGCGCGCCCCGTTGTCAGCGCCTGCGCACCGATCACGCGCCAATCCGGAAAGCGCGGCGTTTGCGCGGCGCTTTCAGGTGTTTGAATGAAGGCTTGGCGTTCCACCGGGCGAAACAGGCCGGAATTGCGCAAATTGGCCTGCACGACGCGCGCGATATCACGCCCGAAGCGCTGCGCCTCACCAGCGCCCGCAAAATCCGGAATGGCGATTGGGATTGGGTTTGTTCGCGCGCGCGTGATGTCAATTACGGCGCCTTGCGCAAAGGCTGCGTCAGGTGCCCCTGCAAGCGCCGAGACCGTCACCGCGCCCGCGGCACCAAGTAAAAGGGAGCGTCTAGTTGTCATGCCCATCATCCCGAATTCAGCGCACCAGCCCGCGTGGACTGAAGCGAAAAGTGGAAGCCATCACGGTTTGCATTTTATCCGCAGGCACTTTCAGTGGATTGCACGCCGGCGCCAGTAGAGCACGCCGCGCCGATTCGAATACAGACCGGACACGCGGATCGGACGGCATATTTCCCGCCGGCACCACATTGCGGACATTGCCCTGTGGATCAAGCTGCACCCGCAATTCAACCGTAATATCCTGAAGCCCGAGCATGCCGGCATCCACATTCCAGCATTCCGCCACCTGATCCGCGAGGCCACGTATTTCGCCCTGTGTCAGCGCTGCCGTCCCGGTCGGCGAACCGCCACCCTGGCGCGGCGCGCCGGAAGGATTGGGCCGCGCTGTCGGCGCGCGATCCTGCTGCTGCTGGGCGCGCAACCGCTCCAGCGTATTCTGCACCGAGGTGCTGTTTTCCTGTGGCCGCGCCACCGGCGGCGTTTGCCCTGTGCCGGCCTGGCGAGAAGGCTCAGGCGGCGGCGGCACCGGGGGCGGCGGTAGCGGCAAGGGTGGTTCCGGGCGCGGCGGCTGCGCCGCCTGTTGCCGCGGCGGTGTTGGCTGCTGCGTTGGCGTCTGCGGTGTCACGCGCGGCGCGGGCGAAGGCTCCGGGCTTGGCGCAGGTGCCGGCGCAGGCGGCGTTGGTGGCGCTGGGCTTGGCGGTGCGGGTGTTGGTGCGGCTGCTGGCGCCGGCGGTGGGGGCGGTGGCGGCGGCGTTGGCTCCGGCGGGGCATTGCGCGGCGGCTCCGGCGCCGGGGGCTCCGGCGTCGGCGGTGCCGGGTTCGGGGTCGAGGTTTGCGCCGGCACCGGAGAAGGCGTATCGGCGCGCGCCATCTGCGCCGGGCCAGGGGCCACAAGCTCCACCGCGATCCCTTGTTCCTGCGGTTCAGGGATGGAACGCGAAAGCGAGAACAAGGCCCCGATAGCCAGCAGCGCGACATGCAGCCCCGCCGAGACCATCAGCCATTTGTTCAGGCGCTTATCGGGCTGGGCCCGGGGCAAGGCTTTCTCCTTCCCCGGCCTTCAGCGGGGCGGCTGAGCAGGACGGTTGGGCGCAGCAGGCGGCGCTGCCGGGCGCGCCGGCTGGGTCGCCGGCCTGCCAGCCGGGGGCGCTGCCGCACCAGGGCGCTGCCCGCCTGGCTGTTCAGCCAACAGCGCCACACGGGTAAAGCCCGCACCGGCGATGGTGCCCATCACCTCCATCACGCGGCCATAGGAAATGGCCTTGTCGCCCCGCACAAAAATCCGCCGCTCCGGCGCGCCTTGCGCCTGCTCCCGCATGATAGCCTGCAAGCGCGGCACCAGCCCATCCAAAGGCACTTCCGTTTCCTGCAAGAAAATCTTGCCTTCCGGATTGACCGTAATGGTAAGTGGCTCCGTTTCCTGATTGAGCGGCTGGGCAGTGGTTTTCGGCAAATCCACCGGCACCCCCACCGTCATCAACGGCGCAGCGACCATGAAAATGATCAGCAGCACCAGCATCACATCCACCAGCGGCGTGACGTTGATTTCCGCCATCGGGCGATAACGCGAACGCCCGGAAGCGCGCCCGCCTGAAAGGAATGCCGCCATAGTCTATTCCGCCGCCTGGTTCGGGCTGCGCGGCCCACCATCATTGGCGGCCACTTCGGTCTGCCGCGACAGGATGGCGCCGAATTCAGTGGCAAAGCCTTCCAGCCGCGCGGCAAAGCGCGCCAAATCCGTAGTGAGCTTATTATAGGCCAGCACCGCCGGGATCGCCGCCACCAACCCGATCGCGGTGGCAAACAGCGCTTCCGCGATACCAGGCGCCACCACCGCCAAATTCGTATTCTGCATCCCCGCAATGGCCGAGAAGGAATTCATGATCCCCCAGACCGTGCCGAACAAGCCGATAAACGGCCCGACCGAACCGACGGAAGCCAGAAACACCATCCAGCGTTCCAGCCTTTCCATCTCTCGCCCAATCGTGACACCCATGGCGCGTTCCACGCGTTCCTTGGCGCCACCCAGCACACTGAGGCCACCCGCACTCCGGCGCCATTCGCGCATCGCCGAACCAAATACGGCCGCCATCGGATGCGTCGGCTGTTCACCTTCGCGCGTGAAAAGCTCATCCAGGCTGCCGCCGGACCAGAAGCGATCCTCAAACGCATCCGCCGCCTTATTGGCGCGGCGCATCGCGACGACTTTTTCGAACACCACCGCCCAGACCCAAATACTGGCCAGCAGCAGCCCGATCATCACCGCCTTCACAACCCAATCGGCCTGCAAAAACAGGCCCCACAGGGAAAGGTCATGGGCCGCCTGCCCAAGCGCCTGAGTGGTCACGCTACGATCCACGCCACATCTCCTTCGCCCCAGCGGGACGATTGCCGGCGGCCAAAGCCACCCAAAACTACTACACCCAGGAAAAGCGACCTTTTCCCGGCAAAATCTTGTTCACCCCGGCGCGGCTTCAACCACCGCGCGCAAGGCCGAACGCCAGGGCTCCGGCAGGGGTACCGGCTTGGTGCCCTCCTGCCCCACAGAAGCCAGCCGCACTTCCAAGACGGCAAGCGCCTCGGCTTCCGCCTCACGCCGCACGACCTGGGTCAGCCACACCTGCACGCCCGTCACTCGGCGGATATGCGTCTCAACCACCACCGATTCGTCGAGTCGCGCTGGCCGGAAATACTCCACTTCAAGCCGCCGCACCACGAGGAAGACACCATGCCGCGCAATCATTTCCTGATGTGGCAACCCCATGGCACGCAAGGCTTCCGTCCGCCCGCGTTCCGCCCAATGCAAATAGCGCGCGTGATAGGCAACACCGCCCGCATCAGTATCCTCAAAATAAACACGCAACGGCCAGAGATGCGGCGCGCTCACGATTCCTGATCCCCAAGCAAATCCAACAACGGCTGCACCCCGGCAGGTGGGCTGAGCCCCAAATGCCGCCAGCCGCGATCCCCCAGCACACGCCCACGCGGCGTGCGCAACACAAGCCCTTCTTGAATCAAGAAAGGCTCCACAACTTCTTCCAACGTATCCCGGCTTTCCGCCAAGGCCGCCGCAAGCGTCTCAATCCCCACTGGCCCGCCATTATGGTATTCCGCAATGCGCGCCAAATAACGCCGATCCATCGCGTCCAAGCCCAGCGCATCAACCTCCAACCGCCTAAGCGCCGCATCGGCCATGGCGCGGTCCGCGACCTTTTCTTCCATCAGCGCAAAATCACGCACACGCCGCAACAAACGCCCCGCAATACGCGGCGTGCCGCGCGACCGGTTTGCAATCTCCCGCGCGCCATCTTCCGACAAATCAAAGCCCAATTTACGCGCACCGCGCGAGACAATATCCAGCAACTCCCCAGGCGTATAAAGCACCAAACGCAAGGGAATGCCGAAGCGATCCCGCAACGGCGTCGCCAACAACCCCGCCCTGGTCGTTGCACCAATCAGCGTAAAAGGCGGCAAATCAATCCGCACCGTGCGCGCCGCCGGGCCTTCGCCAATAATCAAATCAAGCTGGAAATCTTCCATCGCAGGATAAAGCGTTTCCTCGATCGCCGGCTGCAGGCGATGTATCTCATCCACAAACAAAACATCACGCGGCTGCAAATTGGTCAGGATCGCGGCCAAATCACCCGCGCGCTGCAAAACCGGCCCCGACGTCGCGCGAAAACCAACGCCCAATTCACGCGCGACAATCTGCGCCAAAGTCGTCTTCCCAAGGCCAGGCGGGCCATGAAACAAAACATGATCCATCGCCTCAGCCCGCACCCGCGCCGCCCCAATAAAAACGCGCAAATTCTCCCGCAAGCTACGCTGACCGGTGAAATCATCGAGCGTCTGCGGCCGCAGCGAAACCTCGGCCCCATCCTCCTCAAGCCGGGCGGGGGTGGAAAGACGATCGGTGTCGGTCATGGGTGGGGTGGCTCCGCGGGGGGCTCTGCCCCCCGCCCCCCCGCCAGGAGGAATGCATCCTCCTGGACCTCCATCATGGGGCCGTGTGGGGAGAGGGGCACAAAGGACGCGCCGGGTAAGTGGGCGTGCTGAGCCCCTCTCCCCACACGGCCCCGTATAGGCGGGGTCCGGGGAGACACTGTCTCCCCGGCGGGGGCACGGGGGCAGCGCCCCCGCAGACCGACCCACCCCATCACCGTGCCATCTCCTTCAGCCCGTCTCGGATGAGGTCGTTGAGGGTGGTGTCGGGGCCGAGGCGTTTGGCGGCGCGGGTGATGGCGCTGGTGGCTTCGGGGCCTTTCAGGCCGAGGTTCACCAGGGCGGAGATGGCGTCTGCTTCCATGCTGTTTGGGGCGGGGCTGGCGCCTTCGCCGTCTTCGCTGGGGGTGGCGCGCCCCACCGCCCATTTTTGCATGGCGGGTTCATCCACGATGCGGTTGGCGGTAGCGGCGCCGAGACCCTTTACGGCGCCCAAGCGTTTGCGTTCCTTGATGGCGATAACGTGGGCGAGTTCGGTGGGGGTGAGGCCCGAGAGGACCAGCAGGGCTTTTTGGGGGCCCACGGTTTTGACTTCGATCAGCGCCAGGAAGGCGTCGCGTTCGGTGGCGTCCGCGAAGCCAAACAGGGTAATGGCGTCTTGCCGGAGGTGGGTTTCTACCAGCACGCGCTGCGGGCCTTCGCGCGCGGAGAGGGCGTCAAGCGTTTTGCGGGAACAGGAAAGCAGATAGCCAACGCCATTCACATCGAGGATGCAGCCGGCTTCATGGGTGCTGTCCAGCCGGCCGGTGAGTTTGCCGATCATGCCGTTGCGTAGCCTAAAGACGCTTTGCCGCGGCAGCGCGCGGCAAAGCGTCTTTAGGTCCTTGTTTGGTCGCATTTTCCGAGTCGCCAAGCGATCTCGCTTGGCTTGAAAATGCTCCTGCCAGCATTTTCTTGGTGTGCCGGTGATGCGCGTGGCAGATGGCGATGGCGAGTGCATCTGCGGCATCGGCGCGGCGGAAGGAAACACCAGGGAGCAAATGGCGCACCATGGCTTGCACCTGTTCCTTGGCGGCGTGGCCGTTGCCGACCACGGCGCGCTTTACTTCCATGGCGCCATATTCTGCGACCGGCAGGCCGGCCAGGCGCGGCGCCAGCATGACCACGCCGCGCGCCTGACCGAGTTTCAGCGCGCTTTCCGGATTGCGCGCAACATAGGTGTTTTCCACCGCCGCTTCATCGGGTTGGAGATTGGCGAAGGCTTCCGCCAGGCCCTGATGCAGGATCAACAAGCGGTCGCCCAAAGCATCGCGGGCGGAGGTGGAGATAACGCCTTCGGCCACAAAGCGCAGCCGATAGCCATCGGATTCAATCAGCCCCCAGCCGGTATGCTGAAGGCCGGGATCAAGCCCCAGGATGCGAATCGTGCGCGCTGCCATGGGGCAATCCTAGCAGATTAGCCCCGCCAAGGCTTCATGGAAGCGTGGTGCTGACCGGGAAGCTGTTGCCAGCTTCCCGGTTGGGATAGCGTTATCCGCGGCGTTGGCCCTTTGCCCCGCGCGCTAATTCCTCAGCACGCAGCGCCAGCCGCCCATGGATTTCATCCAGCTTCAGGCCATGCCGCAGCACCGGCAAGCAGGCCTGAGCATCATATTGGCCCTTGGAACGCCCGGCTTCGAAATCCAGGAACAACCCGGTCAAAGCCGTATTGTTGAAGGCATGACGATTGTCGTCATCCAAATAGCTTTCGGACCAGGTGCCTTCCGACAGCAACAAGCCATGCGCTTCCAATTCAAGGTGGAAGTAGCGCACGCGCCGGCACCAGGTTTCCTGGATGATGCTGCTGCCATTCACCAGGTGCTTGGCCGGGATCAGGTGGCCATCCATTTCCATCGCGTGATCCGGGCTGACGCGGAGGTCTCGCGCCGGCATGCCGGGGGCAATTGCACCCGCCTTGATCAGGATGGGCGCGGTTTTGGCTGCCATGGCCGCATTGCGCGGTACGGCAACATCCATGAAGCCCACCCAACGGAGTGGTTCAAACCCGGCCTGGCCATCACGCATCGCCAGCACCATGTCCCCGGCGCGGAGGTTTTCCACCGCATCTTCGCCGTTGGGGGTTACGATCCGTGTGCCTTCCGCAAAGCAGACAATGCTTTCCCAGCCTTGGCTGTAGATCGTCTGATTGCCCTTCTGGTAATTGATCCAGGCACTGGTGGTAATAGGCCCGTTTATCCAATCAGCGCCAAGGTTCAGGTAGTCTCTGCCTTCACCACCAATCAGCGTCAGATCGCCTGTGGTGATGCCTTCCTTCCACTCAAACTCATCATTGCCGGCGCCGTAATTCAGCAGGTCATTGCCGCCACCACCAAAGAGCGAGTCAGCGCCATCATCACCCATCAGCGTGTTGACGGCACTATTGCCGGCCAGCGTATCGTTGAAGCTGGAACCAATCAGCCCTTCAATATCGAAAAGCCGATCACTTCCAGCGGCGCCTTCGGCGACACCACCAACCGTCTCATCATCGCTCAGGGTGGCTTCGATCGTGCCAGTCGCATTGGCATAGCTCGCGAAATCCGCTGTGCCATCGCCACCGATCAGCGTGTCAGCGCCAACACCACCGATGAGCGTGTCATCGGCGTTGCCGCCATCGAGAACATTGTCAAGGCTGTCGCCCAGGATGCTGTCACGGCCGGAGCCGCCAAGGACGTTTTCAATCCCCGTCAGACTGTCATTACCAACAGTGAAGGGCGAGCCGGAACTGCTGAACGCGCCAAGATTGACCGTGACACCAGCATTGCCTGCATCGGCATAGTACGCCCAATCCGTACCTTCGCCGCCGACCAGCGTGTCATTACCTACGCCACCGATCAGACTGTCATTGCCGCCTGCGGCATCGATCCAGTCATTGCCGCTGCTGCCAGATAGGGTGTCATTACCAGCGCCATCGGCGGCAAATTCGATGATGCTGTCTTCGCCAAGCGCACCCAAGACAGAATCCGCGCCCGCACCACCCAGCAAAGTGTCGCCAGGACTATTTGTATCTCCGCCCGCACGGCCGCCGGTGATGGTATCCGCGCCAGTACCGCCCAGAATACTATCCGCACGATCAGAGGCATTAAAATTCTGCACAATCCAATCATCACCGTCGCCACCCAGCAGGGTATCGGCGCCGCCACTATCAAAAATTGAATCATTGCCAACACCGGCTTCGACCGAATCATCGCCCGTAGCCGACGCCACCGTATCATTGCCGAAACCGGCATAGATCGTGTCATTACCAGACGAACCGCTACCCGAAAAAACTATACTGTCGTCACCATCATTAGTGTCGTCGGACGACATAATGCTAAAATTACCGTTAGTGAAACTAATAATATCATTGTCGGCGCCGCCTAAAATCGTATCGTCGCCTTGTGAACTAAAAATACTATCGGCCCCATTACCGCCTTCGATCCGGTCGTGCGTGTTACTGTATAGCATGACCGTATCATCGCCATCTTCACCCAGTACTGTATCATTGCCCGTGTACTGACCGTTCGCGAACGAGATAGAGTCATTGCCAATGCCGCCAAGCACGCTGTCAGCGCCATGGCCGGTATTAAAAATAGTGTCGTTGCCGTCGCCGCCGAGCATCGTATCGTCGCCAAGGGCATCATAAAGCGAATCATCACCCTGCGCGCCATCTATCCAATCATTGCCAGCAGCGCCACTCAGCGTGTCATTGCCCGCGCCGCCATCTACCGTATCATCGCCCGTGCCGCCCAGGAAACTGTCATTGCCCGAACCGAAGCGGTAATCCTCAAAGCCGGAGAGGCTATCATTGCCAAGGCCCGCAAGCGTCGCGCGGGTAATGTTGGCGGTAATATCAGCAGTGACCGCCGAGTAATCCAGAATATCAACAGTGCCAGCCTCGTTCCCACCAATCAGGGTGTCATTGCCAGCTTCATCGCCGCGGAAGATGCGGTCATTGCCGGCACCGCCAATAACCGTGTCATTGCCAAGGCCGCCGCGAAGGCTGTCATTGCCAGCATCGCCGCCGAGCACGTCATTGCCAGCGCCGCCGACAAGACTATCATTTTCGTCACCACCGCTGAGCACGTCATTGCCATCGGCGCCATCGAGCACATTAGCCACGGTGTCGCCCAGGATGCTGTCATCAAAATTGCTGCCCAGCACATTTTCAATGCCGGTCAGGCTGTCATTGCCAGACGCGCCGAAGCTGATGCCCAGGCTGAGATCAACCGTGTCCGCGCCCGTGGCGGTGGCATAGCTCGCCCAATCGGTGCCATTGCCACCAATCAGCGTGTCATAGCCATTACCACCGCTGAGTGTGTCACCGCCGTTGCCGCCATCGAGAACATTGTCAAGGCTGTCGCCCAGGATGCTGTCACTGCCACCACTGCCCAGTACATTTTCGATACCGGTCAGACTGTCATTGCCAACACCGGAGGGCGAGCCGGAACCGCTGAACGCGCCGAGATCAACCGTGACCGCGCCGCCGGCAGAGTAGTCCACCCAATCCGTACCCGCGCCGCCGACCAGCGTGTCATTGCCTGAGCCGCCGATCAGAAGGTCATTGCCGTCTGCGGCATCGATCCAGTCATTGCCGCCGCTGCCAAATAGGGTGTCATTATCCGCGCCATCGGCGGCATATTCCATGATGCTGTCATCGCCGAGCGTACTACCCACGACGGAATCCGCGCCCGCACCACCCAGCAAAGTGTCGCCCGGACCAATTGAATCATTGCCAGAACGGCCGCCGGTGATGGTATCCGCGCCATTACCGCCCAGAATACTATCCGCAAGATCAGCGGTATTAGCATTCTGCACAATCCAATCATCACCGTTGCCGCCCAGCAGGGTATCGGTGCCGCCAGCATCTAAAATTGAATCATTGCCAGCCCCGGCATCGACCGAATCATTGCCCCCAGCAGACCACACCGTATCATTGCCGAAACCGGCATAGATCGTGTCATTACCAGACGAACCGCTACCCGAAAAAACTATCCTGTCGTCACCATCATTAGTGTCGTCGGACCCGCTGATGCTAAAATTACCGCCAGTGAAACTAATAATATCATTGTCGGCGCCGCCTAAAACCGTATCGTTGCCTGATGCACTATAAATACTATCGGCCCCATTACCACCTTCGATCCGGTCGTACGAGGTACTGAACAGGCTGAGCGTATCATTGCCATCTTCACCGAGCACTGTGTCATTGCCCGTGAACGCACCGTTCTGGAACGAGATAAGGTCATTGCCAATGCCACCCAGCAAGCTGTCCTCGCCAGTGCCGGAATTATAAATACTGTCGTTGCCGCCGCCGCCGAGCATCGTATCATTGCCAGCAGCGCCGCTCAGCGTGTCATGGCCCGTGCCGCCAACAACCGCTTCATTGCCCGTGCCGCCCAGGAAACTGTCATTGCCCGAACCGAAGCGGTAATCCTCAAAGCTGGAGAGACTATCATTGCCAAGGCCCGCAAGCGTCGCGCGGGTAATGCTGGCGGTGATATCAGCGGTGACCGCCGAGTAATCCAGAATATCAATAGCGCCAACATCGGTCCCGCCAATCAGGGTGTCATTGCCAGCCTCATTGCCGCGGAAGATGTGGTCATTGCCGGCACCGCCAACAACCGAGTCATTGCCAAGGCCGCCATCCAGGCTATCATCACCAAGGCCGCCATCGAGCTTGTCATCACCAGCGGCGCCGATGAGCGTATCATTGCCTTCAAGGCCACGGAACGAGTCATTGAACTCGCTCCCAGTCATGAGGTTGTCGCTGCTGTTGCCGTCTTGGGTGAAGCCGCTCATGATAACATCCTTCGTTCATCCAGCCCCAAAACAAGGGCAACCACATCGACAAAACTTCTCCAACGCCCAAACATGAACCGTGAACATATTTGAGCTTAACGTCATAAACGCAGGAAGTCGCTAAAGCCCTAATAAGGCATCACGACTCCCGTTTTGGAGATGAACCTCATTTTCCATTAGTTGAACCGGAAAAGCAATCGTTAAATGCCCATTAACCGCTAAATTTCTCCAGAATCAGTGGTTGTTCTTGCGGTAAAGGGCGCAAAATCATCGCCGGTTTAGAAATTCCAAGGAAATCCTACCTATAGTTGTATTTTGGGATACTCCAGGCCTGTCAAGGCCGGGCAAAGCAACGTGAACCCACTTGGTTTGGTGGGCCGATTCACGCCGCCGCCGGGAACCGGCAGCATGAAACGCACCACTAGCCCCGCGCCGCCACCACCGCCAAAATCGCCTGCGCCGCCGCAGCCTGGCTGGGTTCAATCACCGGTACGCCGCAGGCATCCTCGGCCGCCTTGCGGTGATGCGCCATGCCGGCGCAGCCCAGGATCACGGCCTCAGCCCCCAAGGCCACCAATTGCCGCGCCACTTCGGCGATGCGCGCGCGCGGCGCCACGGGGTCTGTCAAAACCTCCATATCCAGATTGAGCGCGATGGAGGCCACCATCCGCGCTTCCACCCCCATGCTTTGCAAAACGCGGCGCTGGCGGGGCTTGGATTTGTCGTTGAAGGCGATCATGCCGAAATTCTCGCCCCGGTTGAGCGCGGCGGCGATGGAACAACGCAGGGGGCCGAAAACGGGCTTGTCGGTGACCATCCGCACCGCCTCAATAGCCGGGTCGGAAACGCAACCAATTATGTAAGCGTCGGCCGCTTCGGCGGCGACACGGCGGCAAAGGGGTTCG
Source organism: uncultured Rhodospirillales bacterium (assembly GCA_903927465.1). Lineage (GTDB taxonomy): Bacteria > Pseudomonadota > Alphaproteobacteria > Acetobacterales > Acetobacteraceae > Neoroseomonas. The sequence goes on from CAIYMY010000015.1 coordinate 11,447, forward strand.
GCCACCGCATACCAATCCCGCCAGGTGATGATGGCGGGGGGGCCTTCTTCCAGGCGGGTCACGTCTATCCGCGGCAGGCCGGGGGCGGCGAAGGGGGCGACGGCGGCGGCAATGCCCTGGGTGCAGCTTATGCTGCAATTCGGGTTGATCAGCAGGATGCGTTCATTCATGGGAGGTATCCTGAACCCAGCGCGTGGCGCGCCGCAAGCCATGCTTGATTGGGGCTTGTTTCGGGCTTAACGCTGCACTGCAACAGGCCGCGCAATAGTGGCCCCGATTGGAACAAAAATGCGTTGGGAACCGGATCGCACGCCGCCTGCCTTGCCCTATCAGCCGCCCGGCACGCGGGAAGGGCTGGTCCGAGGGCTGAAGGGGCTTTGCCCGGCCTGCGGCCAGGGGCGGCTTTTCGCGGGGTATCTGCGTGTAGCCGAGACTTGCGAAAGCTGTAACGCGCCGCTTGGCCGGCTGCGCGCGGATGATGCGCCGCCCTATTTCACCATTCTGATCACCGGGCATGTGCTGGTGCCGGGCGTGCTGTGGATCGAGCGGGCCTATATGCCGCCGATCTGGCTGCATATGGTGGTGTGGCTGCCGCTGTTTACCATTATCTGCATTCTGCTGCTGCGGCCCATCAAGGGGGCTGTGATGGGCTGGATGATGCATCTTGGCATGACAGGGGATGAAGGCGGCGTGCTGCCGCGGGGTGGCAAGCCAGATGCCTGAACAGCGGCTGATCCGCGTTGAATTGCCCGAAGAAGCGCCGGCCCCTTCCGCCTATGCGGAAGCAGATCGGCGCCAGGCGATTGCGGATTTGCTGCACCATAACCGCTTCGACCCTGAAGGCCTGCAGCGCGGGCCTTATGTGCTGGGCCTGGCGGTGCGGGAAGGCCGGTTGGTGTTCGATATCCGCAATATGGGGGGCGAGAGCCTGCATGTGCTGGCGTTGGCCCTCGGCCCCTTCCGGCGGCTGATCAAGGACTATCACATGGTGGTGGAAGCGCATGAACAGGCGGTGGCCGAAAGCGGGCCGGAGTCCCGCGTGCAAGCCATAGATATGGGAAGGCGCGGGCTCCATAATGAAGGTGCGGAGTTACTGCGCACGCGGCTGGCGGGGCGGGTTGCGCTTGATTTCGATACCGCGCGGCAGTTGTTCACGCTGGTTTGCGCGCTGCATCAACGTATCTGAAGGTTACGTAGCTCGGCGGCGAGTGAAACAGGCGCGGTGAAGCCAACTTCGCGCCGCAGGCGCCCAGTATGCGCCACCATATAAGGCGATTCATTCGGCCGATCAGGCAAAGCACCTAGCCTCAGCAGATAAGGCCGGCCAGAAATATGCGCGATCAGCCGCGCCATGGCGGCAATGCTGATCGGCGCGCCTGAGCCGATATTGACCGGCCCGGTGACTTGGCTGGTTGCCAGCGCGGTGATGGCAGCGGCGGCGTTTTGTGTGCTGATGAAATCGCGCACCGGGCGGCCGGAAGAACATTGCGCTTCGCGGCCTTCACGCAGAGCAAGCATGATGGAAGGGACAAGCCGGGCCGGGTTTTCGCCCGGGCCGAACAGATGAAACAGCCGCGCCCAGGCGAAGCTGAAGCGCGCGCGGCCTTCCGCCATTTCCTTGAGGCGCCGCGCGAGTGCGGCCTTGGCCTCGCCATACGGGGTGGCGGGGGCGATGGGCCGTGTTTCGGGCCAGGGAAAGGCATCATCGCCCGCTTCGGTTGCGTATTCGGCGCAGGTGCCAAGGCCCACGAAGCGCCGCGTGCCGGCTTCCGCAGCATAGGCGGCAAGTGCGGTGGAGGCTTCCAGCCAATCGGTATTCTCGGGCGCGGTCCAGAAGCGGCCATGCGCGACATACCAGGCGGTATGGATGATGATGGCGGGGCGGATGTCCTTGATCAGGCGCTGCGCTTCATCCTGGCGCAATAGGTCAACACCATGCGCCGTGATGCCGGCGGTTTCGGGCAAGGTGCCGCGCGCTGTGACGTGGGTTTCGTATCCGCGCGCACGCAGCAGCGCCGGCATGTGTTGCCCGATGAAACCCGAAGCCCCCGTGACCAGGATGCGTTCAGGCATGGAGTAATGGCCAGGCGTTATCGCGCTCGGAAATCACCTTGGGCTCGGCGGGCCAGGCGAGGCCGAAAGCGGGGTCGTTCCAGCGCACGCCGCGCGCCAATGCGGGTGCATAGGGTGTGTCAATCAAATATTCCACGACCGCATCATCGGTCAGGCTCAAGAAGCCATGCGCAATGCCGCGCGGGACAAAGACAGCATTGCCCACGCGGCTGTCCAGCGTGATGGCGACATGGCGCAGATAGCTTGGCTGATCGGGGCGCATATCCAACAGCACATCAAATACCGCGCCGCGCACGCAGCGGATGAGTTTCTGTTCTTCGGCAGGAGCGATCTGGAAATGCATGCCGCGCAAAGTGTGCTGGCGCGTGTTTTCCGAAAGGCTCGCCTGAATGGGGGTGAATTCAATCCCGGCTGCCGCGAAGCTTTCCCGGCACCAACTTCGCACAAAAGCGCCGCGTTCATCGCGCGCGGGGCTGGCTTCGATGCTGATGATGCCGGGGATGGCGGTTTCGTTGAAAATCACAAGGCGCAGACCTCAGCCGCCTTGTCGTAGAAGGCCTTGCCGAAGCGCGCCGGCTGGCCAAGCGGCATGGCGCGGATCATGTCACGCAGCCCGTGGCGGAGCACGCGCCGGCGCGGCGCATCGGCGGCCAATTCGGCGGCTTTTTCGATGTAGTCTGCAACGCTGAAGGTGGCGAGGTCGCCAAGCCCAGCATTGGACAGGTTGGAATAGGAAAGCCGCTCGGCAAATCCTGGACCCACGAGCGATATGCAAGGCACGCCCATCCAAATGCTTTCGCAGGTTGTGGTGCCGCCCACATGCGGCAGCGTATCCAGCGAGATATCCATTTTATTGTAGTGCGGCATGTGCTTGCCACGAACGCCGACAAATTCGATCCGGTCCGGGTCCACATTGCGGGCGGCAAAGGCGGCGCGCGTGTTTTCCAGGAAGGAAGGCCCGCCGGCTTCGGGGCGGATGAAAATGAAGCGCGAATTGGGGACACGGCGCAGCACCGCAGCCCAGGTATCAATGCAGAGCGTGGTGTATTTATAGGGGTTGTTGGCGGTGCCGAAGGTGACATAGCCGCGCCGATCCTCGGGCGTTTCAAGGTCAATCGGCACTTCGTAAAAGCCAAGCCGCCCGCCAACCGTCACCCAGGTTTCCGGCAATTCAAAAGGCTTTTCAATCAGCAAGCGCGGGTCTTCCGGTTTGATGTAGGGATCAACCAGAATGTAATCAATCGACTCAAGCCCTGCGGAATGCGGATAGCCAAGCCAACTGCCACCCAGCCGCGCGGGGCGATAGGCCATGACTTCCAGCTTGTTCATGGCCGTGCTGCCGCCCAATTCGAACAGCAGGTCAAGATTATCCTTGGCGATATCGGCGGCCACCTGATCATCCGGACGATAGGGCCACCAGCGGAAATTCGTGGTCTTTTCGATCTCCGCCTGAATGACATCCCGCTGCCCTTCGTAGAAGGAATAGCAGAATACCTCGAACCGATCGCGGTCATAGGCTTCAAGCAAGGGCATGCAGAAATAGGTGACTGGGTGATTGCGCAAATCGCTGGAAAGGAAACCGATGCGCCATTTGCGCGGCATATGCAGTGCGGGGGCGGCGGGCAAGGGCTTGATGCGCTTCTGCACGCCACGGCCCCAATTGCGGTGCCATTCCACCATGCCGATGCGTTCTTCCAGGCTATGCACCTGGCCCAATTCGTAATGCACGGAAGAATGCCGCCCTTCGGCCTGCCATAATGGCAGCAGCGAGGGGATGGCACCGGTCGCTTCCAATTGCTCAAGATCCATCACGCGCTGGAAAACCGTGCGCAATGACCGCGAACTGCGCGCAACATGGTCTGGATGGCGGCGCATGAAATCAAGCGATAGCCAATAGGATTCCTCAAGATGCGCCACTTCACTATCGTAGCGGCTGCGAGAGAGGCTTTCGATATAGGCCGCCTGCACATCCGCTGCATCGGGATTGGCTTCATGGGCACGCTTCAGCGCCTCATTCGCCAAGCGCCGGTCGCCATCACCCACCATACGGGATAGGAAAAGATTGGCCTGCCTGTCGCCCGGGTCTTGCGCCAGAATGCCGTCAATCACCGTGCGGGCTTCATCGCGCCGGCCAAGACGCAACAGCATGCGCGCATGCATGACATCAAGCGTGCGGTCACCCTGGCGGAATTGCCGCGCGCGCGCCACCACCGGGATGGCGGCTTCGACATCACCGGCGTCAATCAGAAGCCCCATCAGGTCGTTCAGCGTATTCTTATCCTTGGGCTGGAATTCGAAGGCCTTCAGGAAGCTTGCGCGCGCATCCTCATTATTATTCAAAACGCGCTGCATGCGCCCCAGCAGGCGCCATAATTCGCCATTCCGTGGGTCAAGCCGCACGGCGCCCTGGAAGGCTTCGGCGGCGGCGGCGTAATTGCCGCGCGCTTCTTCCGCATTGCCAAGATTTTGCCAGGGGGAGGCGCTTTTGGGATCAAGCTTCTGCGCCGCCTTCAGCGTGGCAACAGCTTCATCAATGCGCCCGGCGCGCTTCAGCATGACGCCGAGCAGATTGGTCAGCGCGAAATCCTTGGGCTTGCGGGATTGGACTGGGGCCACCAGCTCCGCCGCTTCGGCATGGCGCCCAGCCGAAGACAAGGCCAAGGCATAGGGGGTGCAAATCGCCGCCACCGGTGTGCCATGGGTCAGCGCTTTGGCGAAGGCGTCAGCCGCTTCCGCATGGCGCCCGCGGCCAGCCAGCAGTGCGGCCAATTGCTGCCAGGCAGCACCATTGCCGGGCTGTTCGGCCAAGCGCGCGAGCAGGCTTTCTTCGAGCCGCGCCTGATCGGCTTGGGGTAGCGGGGATGGGGCCGGCTTTGCCGGGCGAGGCTTCTGCCGCATGCGGCGCTTTCAATCCTGCGGTGATACGAAACTGCGTTGATTGACCTCTATCACTCGTCCCGGCTTTTGGACACACCCAAAGGTAAGGGGCGACTCGACGGCTGCGTTGTTTCCCGGCGCACACCCCGTTATGTTCGGCTTGAATCAGGGAACAAGACATGAACGATCTATTTGGTCGCGGCGGTCCTCGGAAGGGGGAGGCTAGGCAGCAGGAAGGCTATTCCGCCAAGGATATTGAAGTGCTGGAGGGGTTGGAACCCGTCCGGCGTCGCCCCGGCATGTATATTGGCGGTACGGACGAAAACGCGCTGCATCATCTGGCGTCCGAGATCATCGACAACGCCATGGATGAGGCGGTGGCCGGCCATGCCGACCGCATCGAAGTAACGCTGGAAGCCGATAATTGGCTGGTGGTGCGCGATAATGGGCGTGGCATTCCAGTGGACCCGCACCCGAAATTCCCGAAGCTCAGCGCGCTGGAAGTGATCCTGACCACGCTGCATTCCGGGGGCAAATTCTCCGGCAAGGCCTATGAGACCTCAGGCGGGCTGCATGGCGTGGGCTCATCGGTGGTGAATGCATTGTCTGAGCGGATGGAGGTTGAGGTCGCCCGCGACCGCACCCTGTTCACCCAGGTCTATTCACGCGGCAAGGCGATCACGAAGCTGAAGGATGCCGGCGCGGTGCAGAACCGCCGTGGCACCACCATTCGCTTCAAGCCGGACCCGGAGATTTTCGCCAAGCAAACCTTCCGCCCGGAACGGCTGTATCGCTTCTGCCGATCCAAGGCGTATTTGTATCGCGGCGTTGAAATCCGCTGGGCCTGCGATCCTGCGCTGATCAAGGATGAAACGCCGGCGCAAGCGGTGCTGCATTTCCCGGGTGGGCTTTCTGACTTTCTGACTGCCGCTTTGGAAGGCCGCCCCACCGTGGTGCCCGCCGCCTGGTCGGGGGATGCTGAATTCCCCGAAGGCGCGGGGCGCGTGGAATGGGCGGCAAGCTGGGTGGAACGCGGTGATGGGTTTTTGAACACCTATGCCAATACCATCCCAACGCCGCAGGGCGGCACGCATGAAGCCGGCTTCCGGGCCGCGCTGGTAAAAGGCTTGCGCGCCTATGGTGAGCTCAAGAAGGAAAAGCGCGCTGCCAATGTGACGGCGGAAGATTTGCTCGGCCCCATTGCGGCGATGCTTTCGGTCTTCGTTCGCGAACCGCAATTCCAGGGCCAGACCAAGGATCGGCTGACCAGCCCAGAAGCAGCGCGCCTGGTGGAAATGGCCTTGCGCGATCATTTCGATCATTGGCTGACGGGTGACCCCGCGATGGCGGATAACCTGCTCGCCTTCGCCATTGAACGGGCCGAGGATAGGCTACGTCGGCGCGCCGAGAAAGACACGCCGCGCAAGACCGCGACGCGGAAGCTCCGCCTGCCTGGAAAGCTTTCCGATTGCGCGCGCGAAAGTGCCGAGGGCACGGAACTTTTCCTGGTGGAGGGCGATTCCGCCGGCGGTTCCGCCAAGCAGGCCCGTGATCGTGAGACTCAGGCCGTGTTGCCGTTGCGTGGCAAGATCCTGAATGTCGCCAGCGCCAGCGTGGAAAAGCTGCGGCAAAATCAGGAATTGAAGGATTTGATCGAAGCGCTTGGCTGCGGTGTCGGCGATCGGTTTGACTTCGCGAAGCTGCGCTATGGGCGCATTGTCATCATGACGGATGCCGATGTGGATGGCGCGCATATCGCGGCCCTTTTGCTGACCTTCTTCTACCGCGAATTGCCGGAATTGGTCCGCCAGGGCCGTGTGTTCCTGGCGCAACCGCCGCTTTATCGCCTGCAAGCGGGCGGCGTTTCCGTCTACGCGATGGATGATGCGGACCGCGAACGCGTGCTGAAGGCGCGTTTCAAATCCAACCAGAAGGTGGAGGTCAGCCGCTTCAAAGGGCTTGGCGAAATGCCGCCGGCGGCACTCAAGGAAACCACCATGGACCCGAAGAAGCGCACGCTGCTCCGCGTTATGCTCGCGCCCGAGGATCGGTCCTTTACCAGTGAAAGGGTGGAAGAATTGATGGGAAGGCGCCCGGAATTGCGCTTCCGCTTCATTCAAGAAAATGCCGGGCGTATCGCCGCCGAAGCGCTGGATGCTTGAAGGGCGCTACCCAGCGAAAGCCTGGGTGCGCACCAGCCGCGCATATAGCCCATCGGCAGCCATCAATTCCTGATGGGTGCCCTGTTCCACCGCGTGGCCCGCTTCCATCACGACAATCCGGTCCGCATCGCGCACCGTTGCCAGGCGATGCGCGATCACGAGTGTGGTGCGGCCTTGACGCAGCCGCGCCAGGGCTTCCTGCACCAGGGCTTCGTTCTCGGCATCGAGCGCGCTGGTTGCCTCATCCAGCAGCAACACACGCGGGTCACGGAGCAAGGCGCGCGCGAGCGCCAAACGCTGGCGCTGCCCGCCTGAAAGCCGATTGCCGCCGGGGCCAAGTTCCGTCTGATAGCCAGCGGGCAAGGCGCTGATGAAATCATGCGCCGCCGCAGCGCGTGCCGCCGCTTCAACCTGCGCCGCTGTGGCACCAGGCCGCCCGCAGGCGATATTGGCGAAGGCAGTGTCTTCAAAAATCACCGCATCCTGCCCGACATAAGCGAGGGAATCGCGCAAGCTTTCCAGGCTGAGGTCGCGGATATCCACGCCATCCAGCAAAACGCGCCCTTCGGTCACATCATAAAGCCGCGGCACCAGGGCAAGGGCGGTGGATTTCCCCGCACCGGAGGGGCCGACCAGCGCGACTGTCTGGCCCGGTTCGGCAGCGAAGCTAAGGCCCGCAAGCGCGGCATCGGGCACGCTTTCATAGCGGAAGCCGACCGCATCAAAGGCAATACGACCGCCGCCCGCCGGCAGCGCCACCGGGCTTGCGGGGCTGGCGATCTGGCGCGGCGTGTCAATCACGCCGAATACGCGCGCCAAGCCAGCAAGCCCTTCCTGCAACGCTGAATTCAAGGATCCCAAGGCGCGCACTGGCCGCGCGGCAATCAGCACCGCTGCGACAAAGCCCGTGAATTCACCGATGGTGCCCTGCCCGCTGGCGACGCGAAACCCAACCACGCCCAGCACCGCCGCAACCGCCAAGCCGCCCAGCACTTCCAGCATCGGATCAAGCGAGGCGCGGGTGCGCTGGATGGTGAAAATACTCTCCCGCAGCCGGGTGAACAGGGTATTGGCGCGCGCTTCCTCGGCGGCTTCCAGCCGGTAGCCCCGCACCACCCGTGCGGCGCCAAAGCTTTCCGTGAGCCTGGTTGCCGCATCGCCCACACGATCCTGCATGCCGCCGGAGGCACGGCGAATGCGCTTGCCAAGCTTTAGGATAGGCACCACGGCAATCGGGTAAAGCAGCGTCGCAATCAAGGACATTTTCCAATCGAGCCACAGCATGGACCCGATCAGGCCAATCAACGTCAGCACATCGGCAATGGCATTGATGGATTTTTGCAGCGCTTCGCGGATCAGCCCGGCATCAGTGGTGAAGCGCGCGGCATGGCGCGCCGGCGCATCCCGCGCCACATCTGCAAGGTCTGCCCGGGTCAGCGCCTTGAACAAATCGCGCTGGAGGTTTTCCACCACGCGCAGCACAACGGATTGCACGGCGACCGCCTGGCCGAATTGCGCGAGCGCCTTGAAGGAGGTGACAAGCACAATCACGATTGGGATCAGCCACACCACGCGCTGATCGCCCGCCGTGAACAGATCAAACGCCTGCTGGATGACAATGGGGTAAAGCGCGGTCGCGCCCGAGACGCCCAACGTGCAGAGCAGCGCAAGCAGGATGCCCCTGCCATGCTGGCGGACATAGGAACGCCAGAGCCGAAGGGTCAGCGTGCGGGTGGAGGTATCATTCATGTTGCGCCGCTTATAGCCCCGGATGGGCCGGATGCCACGGAGCATTTTCAAGGCGGGTGGAACACCCGGCGGCTCGGAAAATACGACCAGATAAGGGCTTGCAAAGCAGGGTTCAGGGTGGTAGTTCTCTTTTTGTTCCTGTTGAGTGTGGCTGGATCCCCATCGCGTCGCACCCTTCCCGTTATCAGCGGGCGAGTTCGGGGGGAGGTTGTACCTCCCCCCGCCCTCTCTTGCGCGCTGCGCCCCAGTCTTGCAGTTTGCCCGCGTGTTACATGCGCTCCGCCGCCACGCCTCGCTCGTGGTCATTTTCCTGATTGCCGTCACAGCCGGGCTTGCCACCCTTCAATTGAGGGGCGCCGAGGCCTTCATGACGGCGCTTTGGCATGCCTGGGACTTGTTCCTGTTTATCGTCCCATCACTTGTCGCGGGGTTGCTGCTGGCGGCTGCGCTTCGGCAATTGCTCTCCCCAGATGCGCTGGCGCGCTTGATGGGGGCGGAAAGTGGGATTTTCGGCCTGTTTATCGCAACACTGGTCGGCACGCTTTCACCGGGCGGCCCCATGGCGGCCTTTCCGCTGGTTCTGGTGCTGGCGGGTGCAGGGGCGGATCGGGGCGCGCTAGTCGCCTTCATCCTTGCCTGGTCGCTCAATGGCTTCCAAAAACTGCTGGTCTATGAGGCGCCGCTGCTTGGCCTTGATTTCGCGCTGCTGCGTACGCTGATCACCTTCCCCATGCCGATGATCGCGGGCTGGATAGCGCGGCGCGTGCCCATCGCCTGGGAGCCACCGAAATGAGCGGGCCGCAGATCATCCTTTGGGTCATTGCGCTGGCTGTGCTGGCGCTTTGCATGCGCCGCGGCATGCCCCAGGCACGGCGCGCCGTGGTCGAGACCAATCGCGGTTTTTGGCGCATACTGCCCATGTTCTGCGTGGCCCTGCCGATGGCGGCGTTCTTGTCGGAGCTAGTGCCGGCCGATATCGCCACCGAATGGCTTGGCGATGATTCCGGCCTCAGCGGCATCATGATCGCGTCCTTGGCGGGCGGGATCATGCCGGGCGGGCCTTTTGTGACCTTCCCGCTGGTGATCACCTTCAGCAAGGCCGGCGCTGGTGTCGCGCAAATGACCGCGCTGCTCACGGCCTGGTCTGTCTATGCGCTGCACCGCATTCTGACGTGGGAATACCCGGTGCTGGGCTGGCGCTTTGTGGCGATGCGCTTGGCGTCGTCCTTTTTCCTGCCGGTGCTCGCGGGGCTGATCATGCAGGCGCTGCTGCCGTTTTTTGCGATTAATCTTGCGGCGCCTTGAGCCTATTCCTCGCGCGAAGCTGCGGCGGCGAAGCGGAAGCTAGCCCTGGCCTTTGGATTTTCTGAACGTCCTTATAGCGACATTCAAACAGAGGGCTGTCATAACGGCGATCGTTACCACCAGAAAACTTCTGATCAGGAAGGGTTGCTCGCCGAAAACGATGCGTTCCACAGTCATTCCTATGAAAGCCGAAAATCCGGCAACCACTCCATCCAGGATGTTTACTTGGGATTTTCCCTCATTCATGGCTTGTGGCCTCCTTAAAAAGCCCTGGCACTCAAATCTACCGAGAGGCAACACCGTATGCTGCCGTGCGTGCTCTACATGCACGAAACATTGCGTCGCAACATCCTAAGCTTGCAGCGGGGCTGCGTTCAAGCTTTCCCGTGATGCAGCTCCGGCACGAAAGAAATCCGCTCTGGCGCGCCGGGCGCTGCTCAGGCATTTAGGCGCCGATGGAACCCGCCTCACCCGCCGCCGACTGGTCAGCCTTGCTCGCGCACCGCGATGCTGGCGCGGGCGCCACTTTGCCGGATGGCCCATTCGCAGCGCTATTTGGCCCGGTGCTGGCGCCGCCCGCAGCGCCCGATGGCTGCCGAGTGATCGGGCGGCTCGCGCAAACGCTTGATGGCCGGATCGCCACCGCTGCCGGGTCAAGCCAATGGATCGGCGGCCCGGGCGATATCCTGCACACGCATCGGCTGCGCGCGTTGTGTCACGCCGTGGTGGTGGGCGCAGGCACGGTGCGTCATGACAATCCGCGCCTCACCACGCGCGAAGTGCCGGGGCCGGATCCACTCCGCGTCGTTTTGGATACAGATCGCAAACTCTCGGCCGATTACGGCATTTTCCAGGGCGGGCCGCCAACCTTGCTCGTCTGCGCCGCCGATGCCGGCGGGGCCGAGCATCACGGCCAGGCCGAAGTGCTGCGCCTGCCGCGAATTACGGGCGGCGGGCTCGCCATCCCTCCCCTACTCGCCGCACTCAAGGCGCGCGGGGCCAGCCGGATTTTTGTCGAAGGCGGCGGGCTCACAGTTTCGCGCTTTCTGGCGGCTGGCTGTCTTGATCGGCTGCATGTCACCGTGGCGCCTGTGCTGCTCGGTTCCGGCATTCCGGCCTTCACCTTGCCGGAAGTGGCGCGCATTGCCGATGGGCTACGCTTTGCCTGGCGCGTGCATGATATCGCGCCCGATATCCTGATTGATGCAGCGCTGGATCGCGCCAAGCCCGGGGGCCATCCATGACCATCGCGCGCGCCTTATGGACGATTGCACCCGGCATCGCGGAACTCCGCCCTGAGACCTTGCCCGCCCGCGCCCCGGATCAGGTGCTGGCGCGGATGATTGCATCGGGCATTTCGCGCGGCACGGAGCGGCTGGTGCTGGCGGGCAAGGTGCCGGAGAACCAATGGGGCGTGATGCGCTGCCCCTTGCAGGCGGGCGATTTCCCCTTCCCGGTGAAGTATGGCTACAGCGCTGTCGCGCATGTGGCCGAAGGCCCTGCGGCGTTGCAAGGCAAGCGCGTTTTCTGCCTGCATCCGCATCAGGATTTTTTCCTCGCGCCCGCTGCCATGTGCATCCCTGTCCCGGATGCGGTGCCGAATAGCCGCGCTGTGCTCGGCGCCAATATGGAAACGGCGCTCAATATCCTGTGGGATGCTCAACCCTTGCCCGGCGAACGCGCCTTGGTGATTGGCGCGGGCGTGGTTGGGCTGCTGGTCGCCTATCTGCTCGCGCGCATTCCGGCCATGGCGGTGACAATCATTGACCCCGATGCATCGCGCCGCGGCGTTGCGGAGGCGCTTGGCATCCAATTCGCCGCCCTGGAAGCCGCACCCTCCGAGCAGGAACTGATCATCCATGCCAGCGCCAATCCGGCGGGGCTGCGTCAGGCTTTGCAATGCGCAGCGTTTGAGGCGCGCATCATCGAAGCCTCATGGTTCGGGGCGCAGGAAGTGGCGCTACCATTGGGCGAGGCATTCCATTCCCGCCGCCTGCGCCTGATTTCAAGCCAGGTCGGCGCTGTGGCCCCGGCCATGCGCGGGCGCCGCAGCTTTGGTGAGCGTATGGCCCAAGCGCTCGGCCTGCTGGCGGACCCGGCGCTTGAAGCGCTGGTCGGCCCTGCCACTTCCTTCGATGATTTGCCCCAAGCCATGCCCAGCTTGCTCAACCCCGCCCCCGGCCAGCTCGCGCCGCTTTGCCCGCTGGTGACCTATGGTGCATGAAGCGCCGAATCGCACAGGATAAACCCCGCCCATGTTCAGCCTGACCGTCGTTGATCACGTCATGATCGCCCATTCCTTCCGCGGCGCGGAATTCGGCCCCGCCCAGCGCCTGCATGGCGCGACCTTCATTGTGGAAGCGGAATTCCGCGCGCCGAAGCTTGATCCCCTGAACCTGCTGGTGGATATCGCCGCGGCCAAGGTGGAACTCCGCCACATTCTGGACGGGTTCGATTATCGCAATCTGGATGCGGAACCGGTCTTTGCCGGGCAGAACACCACGACTGAACATCTCTGCCTGCATATCCATCGCTGCCTGTCTGCCGCGCTGGCGGAGGGCAAGCTAGGCGCGGGCGGCCAGGCCGTCACGGGCCTCAAGGTGCTTTTGCGCGAAAGCCATATCGCTTGGGCAGCCTATGAAGCCGCACCGGGTGAGGAGCCGGCGGCTTGAGCTGATCACTGCCAATGCCTCGCTTGATTGCAATGCAATCAATGATTACAATGATTGCATCAGATAAGGGGCTCTTGATGGCCAGCATCACCATCCGCAATCTTGATGAGGCGCTGAAGCGGCGGCTGCGTATCCGCGCCGCCGAGCATGGGCATTCCATGGAAGAAGAAGCGCGCGATATCCTCCGCCAGGCCATGAGCCGCCCTGCCCCCACCGCCGATCTTGGGCTGGCCATCCATCGCCGCTTCGCCGCACTCGGCGGCGTTGAGCTGGAACTGCCGCCGCGCGAGGCCATGCCGGCACCGCCGCGCCTCGATTAAAGGGCCTCCATGATCTTGCTGGATACCAATGTGGTTTCCGAACTCATGCGCCCCGCACCGGCCGGGGCGGTGCTGGCATGGTTCGCCGCGCAGGAAGCCCATGATTTGTATCTGAGCGCGATTGGAGAGGCGGAGTTGCGCCGAGGTGCCGCCATGCTTCCCGCCGGCAAGCGGCGTGACCAATTGATGACCACGATAGATGCCATGATCGCCGAGGATTTCGCGGGCTGCATCCTGCCTTTTGACAGCAATGCCGCCCAAGCCTTCGTGCTGGTGTTTCTGGAACGCCGCGCCGCGGGCCGCCCAATCAGCTTCGCCGATTGCCAAATTGCCGCCACCGCCCGCGCCCAAGGTGCCGCCATCGCCACGCGCAATACCGCCGATTTTGCCGGTTGCGGCATAGCGGTGATAGACCCTTGGGCGCATCAACAAGGTACCCAAAGCACCACATGAACGGCGCCATCTACCTTATCGTCCCCGCGCCCTTCAGCGCGATTTCTGGCGGCTATATCTATGATCGCCGCATGGTCGAAGGGCTGCGTGCGCTGGGGCAAGAAGTGCGCGTGGTGGAATTGGCCGGGCGCCATCCTTTCCCTGATGCCACCGCGACCGAAGCCGCGCGCGTTGCCTTGGCCGAGATTCCCGCCAATGCGCGCATTGTGATTGATGGCTTGGGCCTGCCCGCTTTTCTGCCGCTGGCCGATGAACTCACCCGTCGCGGCGCAACGGCGCTGATCCATCACCCAACTGCGCTGGAAACCGGCGCCCCGGAGGGCCAGCGCGAAGCGTTGAAAGCCGCCGAGCGCGTATTGTTCAGCGCGTGTACGCGCATCATCACCACCTCCACCCTCACGGCGCGAGATTTGCCGGAAGGCTTTGGCGTGGACGCCGCGCGTATTTGCGTAGTGGAACCAGGCACAGATGCCGCGCCGCGCGCCGGCGGCTCCGCTGGTCCGGGCTGCGCCATTTTGAGTGTTGGCATGTTGGTGCCGCGTAAGGGCCATGATGTGCTGCTGCGGGCACTGGCGCGGCTCGCTGATCTTGATTGGTCGCTGGCTATTGCTGGGGATGCGACGCGCGATGCCTTGCATGCTGATAGGCTGCGCGCCTTGGCGGCGGAACTTGGCATAGCGCAGCGCGTGAGATTTCTGGGCGCCCTGCCGGATGCCGCTTTGGAAGCAGAATATGCGCGCGCTGATCTTTTCGCCCTCGCCACGCGTTATGAAGGCTATGGCATGGCGGCTGCGGAAGCGATGGCGCGCGGCCTGCCAATGGCGATCACCGCCGGCGGCGCGATTGCCGATATTGTACCGGAAGACGCTGCCGTGGTTGCCGCCGTGGATGACCACAACGCGCTATCACGCGCCATGCGCCGGCCGATTTTCGACACTGCCTTGCGCGCCGATATGGCCGCAGCATCCTGGCGCGCGGGGCAGGCTTTGCCGCGCTGGCCGGACCGCGCCGCCGCTTTCCTGAAAGCACTCGACAATGGCTGAAAGCTTCGATGGTGATTGGCTCGATTTGCGCGAGCCTTACGACGCCGCCGCACGCAACCCTGAATTGGCTGAGATGCTCGCGGCATCCCTGCCCGCGCGGCCCCGCCTGCTTGACCTTGGCGCGGGCACCGGCAGCTTGCTCCGCTGGCTTGGCCATTTCATTGGCCGCGCGCAAAGCTGGACACTGGTGGATAGCGATGCGGAATTGATCTCTCGCGCTTTTGATACAATATCAGACCGGGCCGAGGCGGTGGATTGGCCCGTGACGCAACCCGGGCGCAGCGCGCTTTTGCTGCATGCGCCGCATGGCGTCTGGCGTATTGAAGCCATCCTGGCGGACCTTGCCGCAGCACCGGCCAATTTGCCGTTGGAACGCGTGGATGCCGTGGTCAGCACGGCGTTGTGCGATCTGGTCTCACGCGGTTGGGTGGAAGCCATGGCCGCGGCCTGCGCCGCGCGGCGCCTGCCCTTCTATGCTGCCTTGAATGTGACGGGGCGTGAGCGCTTCACCCCGCCCTATCCCGCCGATGCTTTGGTAGCGCGCGGCTTTCGACGTGATCAGGCGCGGGAGAAGGGTTTTGGTGGCGCATCACTTGGGCCACAGGCGCCGGCCGTGATGGCCGAAGCCTTCGCCGCGCATGGCTACACCATTCATCGCGCGCCAAGCGATTGGGTCGTGGATCGCCGCGCCCGCGCTTTCACTCGCGCGATCGCTGATGGCCATGCCATGGCCGCACTTGGCTGGGAAAAGCGCGGCAGTGACGCCATTCTGGATTGGCTGGATACCAGACGGGATCAGGCCGATGCCGGTCAGCTTGCCGTGCGCATCGGGCACCAGGATTTCCTCGCGCTCCCTCCTACAAGGTAGTTAAAAATGCCCCTTCTGCTCGGCTGCATCGCGGATGACTTCACGGGGGCCACGGACCTCGCGAATACACTGGTCAAGGGCGGCATGACTGCCGTACAGGTGATTGGTGTGCCGACCGGACCTTTGCCGGAAGCGGATGCCGTGATCATTGCGCTGAAATCGCGCACCGCGCCGGTTGGGGAAGCGGTGGCGCAATCACTGGCCGCTTGTGATGCGCTGCTCGCCGCTGGTGCGAAGCAGATTTTCTGGAAATATTGCTCGACTTTTGACAGCACAGATCAAGGCAATATCGGCCCCGTCGCGGATGCGCTGCTGAAGCGCCTGGGATCTGGCTTCGCGCTTGCCTGCCCGGCCTTTCCGACTAATGGGCGTACGATTTATCTCGGCCATCTTTTTGTCGGCAATGCGCTGCTGAATGAAAGCGGCATGGAAAACCATCCGTTGACGCCGATGACAGATGCAAATCTGGTGCGCGTACTGGGGCGGCAGACGGGTGGCGCGGTGGGGCTGGTGTCCTTCACGACCGTGGAACAAGGTGCGGCCGCCACGCGCCAGGCCATGATGCAACTTGCTGAACAGGGCAGGCGATACGCCATTATGGATGCGGTGACGGATCAGCATTTGCTCGCGATTGGCGAAGCCGCCGCACAACACGCGCTGATCACGGGTGGTTCGGGCGTGGCGATGGGCTTGCCTGAGAATTTCCGGCGCGCCGGCCTGCTACCAGCGCGCGGAGATGCGGCCAGCCTGCCACCCATGCAGGGCATGGCCGCTGTGGTAGCGGGGTCCTGTTCGCGCGCGACGCTTGGGCAAATCGGTCTCGCGCGGGATCACCTGCCGGTGCTGGAATTGGATGCGCTGGCAACGCCCGATGCGGCGGCGCTCACGGCGCAGGCGCTGGATTGGGTGACGGGCAAATTGGCCGCAGATCGCCCGGTGGTGATTGCCGCCAGCGCGCCGCCGGAGAAGGTTGCAGCATTGCAGGCGAAGCTTGGGCGCGATGCTGCTGGTGCGCTGATTGAGACCGCCATGGCCGCGATTGCCGAAGGGCTTGTCGCGCGTGGCGTCGGCAGGCTTGTGGTGGCCGGCGGTGAGACTTCCGGTGCTGTGGTGCAGCGCCTTGGTGTCACGGCGCTGCGCATCGGGCCTGAGATTGATCCTGGCGTGCCATGGACTTTCGCCGAACCGCGCGGGCTGCATCTGGCGCTCAAATCCGGCAATTTCGGTGCGCGTGATTTCTTCCTGAAGGCGTTCGACCATGGATGAAGCTGCGCTGCGTGCACAACTCGCCGCGCTCGGTGCCTCGCTTTTCGCGCGCGGCTATTCGGTGGGGACGGCGGGCAATATCAGTGTGCGCCTGCCGGATGGGTTTCTGATGACGCCGACCAATTCCTGCCTGGGCCGGCTTGATCCCGCGCGGATATCGAAGCTCGCGCCAGATTTTTCGCATGTGTCGGGTGATAAGCCATCCAAGGAAGTCTTCATGCATCGTGCGGTGCTGACCGCACGGCCCGATGCGGGGGCGGTGGTGCATTTGCACTCCACCCACGCCACCGCCATTGCTTGCCTCGCTGCGCCGGGAGAGTCCGCGCCCATCCCGCCGCTGACCCCGTACTTCGTGATGCGTGTTGGACGGAACCTGCCCGTGATCCGCTATTATCGCCCTGGCGATGGCGCGATGGAAAACGATATCCACGAAGCCGCTAAGGGTGCGAAAGCCGTGCTGCTGGCCAATCACGGCCCGGTGGTATCGGGCGGCACTTTAGAAGATGCCGTGCATGCGGCGGAGGAATTGGAAGAAGCCGCGCGCCTTGCGCTGTTGCTGCGCGGTGCCGGTGCGCGCAGCCTGACGCCGGCGCAGGTTGATGATTTGCTCAACACTTTCGGCTGACCCATGTGGATCATGATCGCCGCACCCTATACCAGCGGCGGTGCCGATGCTGCGCTCCGCGCCGCGCGCCTTGCTGAGATTAACCAAGCCGCACTCGCCATCCTCCGGCTCGGTCATGTGCCGGTGATTGGCGTGAATATGGCGCTACCGATCATTGCCGCGGCTGAGGGCGATGTTTTCGATGAAGTGATGATGCCGATCTCACTCGCCTTGGCCGAACGCTGCGATGCCGCGCTGCTGCTCGGCGGGCCAAGCCAGGGCGCGGATCAGGAAGTCGCGCGCTTCAGGCAGGCGGGCAAGCCCGTGTTCCGCACCCTGGCGGAAATCCCGCCAGGGTGACGGAAATCAGCCGTCAGGCTGCCTTGGCTTGTTGCTGTTGCAGCAAGCCTGTCAGGAATTGCGCGATAGCGCCCATGCCTGATTGCCCGGCGCGGGCTTCAGCGTCGCTATTGTAGTTCGTATTGGTATTCACATCATAAGCGAAAGTGTTGCCCGCGCGATCCGTGATGAATTCAATCGCACCAACACCCACGCCATTGGCGCGCAGGAAAGCCTCCATGCGCGGCAGCAAGGGATGGGTGAAGCCTTCAATGATGCGAAACTTCTCGCCCGGCGCCACGGCGGGGCACACCGCACCTGGTTCAAGGGCGCAGACATCCGCCGGGCATAATTCGAACCCTTCCGATGTATCCACGCGCACGGCGTAAAGGAATGTTCCATTGATGAATTCAGCCCGCGTGATGAAGGGCTCCGGCGCTTCGATATAGCGCTGCACCAGCCACACCCCATCGCGTGGCGCGGCGAAGGGGTCCGGGTCCGCCGCGATTTTCGCTACCGCTTCGCTGAGTGCGGCCGCGCTCAGAATCAATTGCACGCCAAGCCCCTTGCCGGCGCGGTTATGTTTCAAAATAACCGGAAAGCTGAGCTTTTCCGCCGCCGCTGCAAGATGCTGTGTCCCCACCACGGCAATGGTCGGCGGCGTTGGGATATCGAAACCAGCCAGCGCGGCATATTGCGCAACCTTTGAGAGTTCCAATTGCAAAGCACGCCGCCCATTCACTACGGGCCTGCCATGGCGTTCCAAATGCTCAATCACCGCCCCCGCATATTCCGGCGCATAGGTATGCCCGCGCGTGTGGGATGACGCACTCATGCGATTATAGAAAATGCCCTCGGGCGGCGGCGTGGTCAGATCAAGCGCGCCTTCATCGAGGAACCATTCCTCATAAGGCGTGCCAAGGCGGGCGAAGGCCGCGCGCAGCGGTTCCACCCAGGTATCATTTTCGTGGATGACAAAGACCTTCGACATGCGGCTTCTCCAACTTTTCACAAGAAAAAAGCCCATCCTGAAGCCAGCGCAAGAGCCTGAAAGAAGAAAGATTTTCTTTTTCTTTGGGGATTACTTGACAGAATTTCCTGCCCCATGCCGCCCGCCAGGGAGATGTCCTGCCCCCAAGCCATAAGCGTAAATTCACGATCTGCGTTTAGGCTTTAGGAAAACAGTAATTTCACGGAATTCCGGGACAGATTCAGGGGTTAACCTTGTTCGCGCAAAGCCATACGCAAAGCCATACAAAGAATAGCGGCAGTTCAGCGCCAAACCCTATTTCCTGTTGAAGACTGAAGCAGCGCGAAGCGTCATCGCATGTGACTTCATTCTTGGATTAAGACTCGGCTAACACCATGCCCCATAAAAATGCAGAAAGCAGCGGGCAATGTCGCGCATAATCAAGCCGCCCATTAACCTGAGGCGGAAAATATTTTTGGTGCATCACTAGCCTTGGTCACCTTTCAGCAAGGACACTGCCTGCACAATGCGGCAGGTCCACGAAAGGAGCACGCTAGACGATGCGTATCAGAATTGCCCCCTTATTGCTCACCATTCTTGCCATGATCGGCACAGTCAATGCCGGCGCGGCGGTCTATGCCTGGGTGTCCATGCGCCATAACGCGCAGAGCTTCACTGAAATCAAGACAAATGCTGTCGCACCGCTGATTGATCTCAAGGCGCTGTCCGATGCCTATGCGGTTTTTGTCGTAGATGCATCGCACAAGATGCGCAACGGCAATTTCACCTGGGAAGAAGGTGCAACCAGCCTTGCCGACGCGGTGAAGAACATCAACCGCGCCTGGTCTGCCCTGACGCAGGCAGAATTGCCGCCTTCCGTGCAGCAAGCCTTCGCCGAAGCGCGCGAACGCCGCGCCCCGGCGGAACAGGTCACGCAGGATTTGGTGCGCATTGCTGCGGCCAAGAATAGCGCTCAGCTTGATCAGCTGATTAAGGAGCGCCTCTATCAGGCGATTGACCCCTTCACGGAATCGATTGGCGGCATGATGGATACCATCGTGGCCGAAACCAATGACAAGGTTGCCAATGAAGTGACTTCCGTCACCCAGGCAACGCTAATCATTGCGCTACTGGGGCTTTTCTCGCTCGCCGCGTTGATCGCTGCCGGCTGGGTTGTGGTTGCCCGTGTTACCCGTCCGCTTGGTACGCTTGCCACTGGCATGGAAAACATGTCGAAGGGCGATCTTTCCAAGGAATTCCAGGGCACGGATCGTCAGGATGAAGTGGGTGAGATGGCGCGCGCCGTGACTGTCTTCCGCGAAGGCCTGATCGAAGCCGAAAAGCTGCGCGCCACGGAAGCGACCCGCGGTGCAGAAATGGAAGCCGCGCGCCGCGCTGCCATCCAAAGCATCGCAGGCGATCTGGATCGCGCTGTTGGCCAATCGGTCAGCACGCTATCCGAAAGCACCTCAATGCTGGTGCAGGAAGGTACCAAGGTCGCCTCGGCCACGGATGCCACCCTGGCCCAGGCACGCTCTGCCGCGAATGAGGGAACGGAAGCCAATCACGGCATCCAATCCGTCTCCGCCGCAGCTGAGGAACTGACGGTTGCGATTTCCGAAGTCTCCAACCGCGTGACCGCCGTGGCGCAGACCGCGCGTGGTGCGGCGGAACAGGCGGATCGCGTCAGCAGCCTGGTGGATGGGCTGAATGCGGCATCCGTGCGCATCAATGATGTCACTGGGTTGATCGGCACCATCGCCGCGCAGACCAATCTGCTCGCACTCAATGCCACGATCGAATCGGCCCGTGCCGGTGAGGCTGGCAAGGGCTTCGCGGTGGTGGCTTCTGAGGTGAAGAACCTGGCCGCGCAATCGGCCAAGGCCACGGAAAGCATCCAGACCGAAATCGGCGCGATGCAGAATATCATCGGCGACGTGGTCGGCGTGATCGAGGATATCGTGAAGCGCATCAGCCAGTTGGACGGCGAAAATACTGCCATCGCCGCGGCGGTGGAAGAACAATCCGCCACCACGGCGGAAATCGCTTCCAGCCTGCGCAATGCGGCCCAGGCGGTGGATGGGCTGGAAGGCTCCATCGGCCGTGTGTCTGGCATGGCGGAAGATGCCGGCAAGGCCATGGGCAGCATCACGCAAGCAAGCCGCACCGTGGCGGATGAAGCGGTGCAGCTGCGCGAAGCCACTCAGGCTTTGATCAAGCGCCTACAAGCGGCCTGATACGGCTTCATCCCGTCAGACCAAAGAGCGGCGGCCCTGCAAGGGGCCGCCGCTTTGACGCCCGCGGAAGCATCGATGCATTCCAGACCAACAGCGCCGTCCTTTTCGGAAGCCAGTTCTTTGCCCTGAGTAGAGCCGTTACTAATCATGTCCTTCAGTGCCTTAGCACCCCAACGATCGGGGATTGGGTCGGGGCGATCAGATGTAGGGCAGTTTTGGACCTATATGCGTGATGAAGCACCCTTTCGCGGCACTGATTCGCCTGCGGCGATGTTGCGCTATTCCCGAGACCGAAGCGCAATCCACCCTGAACGGCATCTGGCCAATTACACAGACATCCTGCAAGCCTATGCTGGGATCAATGGGCTTTATGCGGCAGGGCGACGTCCAGGGTCGATCCTGTAGGCCGCGTGTTGGGCGCACGGGACACAACAAAGATTGCGCAACTGCGAAAAGGCTTGCCCAATCTGGCGAAAAAAGCCTCGCTGGCATCAGGGCATGAAATGTGCCCAGCGGTCTGGCTGAAAATTCGCCTCCTGCTTCGTCAAGCAATCTCGCGGATCAATTTGCGCTTCACGGCCTGGCCGAAACTGTTGAAATCTTCAGCAACAATATAAAACGCCCCCGGCCCGCCTATCACGCGATCCCGAAAGTAAAGATCAAGGTTGGCGGGCGGCGGGCGGCCGAAGGTCGGACGATCATTCACAATGGGCAGGCCGTTGATGACGATGCCTTCCGCCACAGCCTCATCACGCAGCACCTCGACCGGCGGGCCGCTATTGTTAAGCCCATCGCCGGAGACATCAATCACGCGCCGTGTCGCTTCAAAGGGGCAGGCGGCCAATTCGCGCCGGGCATGGATGATAGCGCCGGAAATGGAGGTCCAGGAAAGCGATGCGCGCGGCGCTTGCGCCAAGGCCGCCGCCCAATTGCGCGCATCGGCTTCAGCGGCGATGCGCGTCCAGGGCAAGACCGTACGCTGATATTCAATGCCCGCCCATTCGATATAGACAAGGCCAATGGCGCCAATCATCCCGCCGCGAATGGCGGCAAGCACAGCCGGATCGGTCACCGCATCGCGATAGCCTTCGCGTTGCAGTTTTGCCTCATCCTCATCAATGGAACGGGACACATCAACAGCGAGCACCAGCGCGACATCAACAGGTTCTTCTGCCCGTGCCCTGCCGCTGGCGGCAAGAACGGCACCGCTGGTGGCGGCCAGAAGCGTGCGACGATGCATGACGCGCCCCTTTTCCTGAGCGCACCGATGCTGCCGAAACCAAACCGGAATTACAAGTTTTTTAGCACCACATCGGCCACGCGCGCGGCATCTTCTTCGGTCATATAGGCGTGCATGGGCAGCGACAGCACTTGCCCCGCGAGCCTTTCACTGATGGCAAGCGGCGGCGCATCACCCAAAAACGCGGCAGCGTGATGCGCGGCATAGGCCGGCTGGCGATGTAAAGGCTTCGGGTAATAAATCCCGCTCCCAATCCGCGCGGCGGTCAGGGCGGCCTGAAGCTGGCTCCGCTGGTCGCTATCGCGCAGCCGAATTGTATAAAGCCCCCAGGCATTCACCGCGTCTGCGGGGGCTGCCTGAACGCCCACCTTGGCGCCGAAAGCGGCGTTATAGACGGCGGCGATCTTGGCGCGCATGGCAAGTTCGCCCGCCAGCAGCGGCAGCTTCGCAGCCAGGATGGTGGCCTGGATGGTATCAATCCGGCCATTCATGCCGGTGCGCTCTACCTCATAGCGCGTCTTGCCTTCGCCATGGGTGCGGAGACTGCGGTACAATTCCGCCCGCGCCGGATCATCCGTGATCAGCGCCCCGGCATCGCCGTAAGCGCCGAGCGTCTTGGTGGGGTAGAAGGAAAGCGCCGTCGCATGTCCCCAACGGCCGAGCTTCTTGCCATTGATGCTGGCGCCAAAAGCCTGCGCGGCATCATCCAGCGCGAACATCTCCTCGCGCGCGCAAATCGCTTCAATCGCAGGCCAATCGGCCGGCAGGCCGAACAAATCAACGCCGACCACGGCGCGGGGGCGCAGCCAGCCGCGGCGCTTTACCTCGGCGACCCGCCTTTCAAGATCGGCGATGTCCATATTGTAGCTGAACTTGTCCACATCCACGAAAACTGGCGTAGCCCCCAGCACCAAAGGCACCTCGGCGGTCGCGGTATAGGTGAAGGCGGGCAGGAACACCGCATCCCCGCGCCCGATCCCTTCCGCCATCATCGCGATTTGCAGCGCATCCGTGCCGGACGAAACGCCCACGCAATGCGCCGCCCCGGCAAAATCCGCGAGCCCTTCTTCAAGCTCCGCGACTTCAGGGCCCATGATAAAGCGCCCCGAATCGAGCACCGCGGCAATGCGCCGATCAAGCTCTGGCCGGATCAGCTTTTGCTGCGCCATGACATCAAACAATTGAACGGGGCGAGGTTCGCTCATCAGGCACAGGACCTTTCGAAAAATCAGGGGTGAAACTGAACCCCAAACGCCCGCCTGCCAAGGCTTGGGCCATCACCAATTCTTTCGCTCTGCTTCAAGGCGAAATTATGCGCCCGGTTCCAAAGACTTGCGGCGCGCGGCGCGGAGAGCTTCGAGGCATTCCACCAAGGAGGCTTCCAAAGCGGCCAAGCCCGCCGCATCCAGACTCCCAAGGCTTTCGCGCAGCGCCGTAACTAAGGCTTCCGGCGACATTGCTGGCGTGGTGGCGGCCGGTATTTCCGCGTCATCCCAGATGATGTGCACTGCCTCACCCTGGCGGCGGGCTTCGCTACTGGCCGCAAACCCCTCGATCAGGTTGCGGCGACATCCGGGATCTGCCTCGATTACGTCCCGGTGATGGCGATAGCCGGTTTCATCCGGACCGCGTAGCAGGATACGCCGATAAAGATTGATAATAAATTCATGGTCCGACCCCTGCATGAGGTCCTGACCCCTGAGAACACGCATGAGGGGGCTTCCTGCAAAAAATCGATGACGTCGAAGTGTTATCTTTGAGAAACTCCATCGCCGTCAACGCCGGGCTTTAAAAAAACCGCGCAATAGGCCAGCGCAATCTGCTTCCCGCACACCACCCACCACTTCAGGGTGATGATGGCAGGAAGAAGCGGCGAAAACCCGCGCCCCGTGATCCACGCCGCCGCCTTTCGGGTCATAGGCGCCAAAAACCACCCGCGCGACGCGAAAGAAGGAGGCCGCCTGGGCGCACATGGGGCAGGGTTCCAAGGTTACGGTCAGGGTGCAATCGCCCAGCCTGGTTTGGCCCAGTTTCCGGGCGGCTTCGCGTAGCGCCAGCATTTCGGCATGGGCCGAAGGATCGTGGCGCGCCTCCACCTCATTGCCGGCCCGCGCCAGCACCTGGCCTGTCCTGTCAGTCACCACGGCACCCACCGGCACCTCGCCACGTTCAGCGGCGGCACGGGCTTCTTCGAGGGCAATTTCCATCGGCGTCATGACGCCTTCCTGCCCTGAGCGGGCTTGACGGTCCAGGGGGCCAACGCGGTTCCCTTCGGAACTGAGGGCTTAGAGGCTAAGTGGAATCATTTGGCGGCTCTCAAAATGCGACCAAACAAAGATTCTCTGCGTGTCTGCTGAACGAATGTGAACGGGACGAGCACTAACCCGCGCCGGGAAATCACCCAATTGAGTCGCCAATCGCAGGATGTGGTATTGGTGCATTTACCGGACGGCCAAGTGGTTCCACTTGGCTTGGACATGCTTGAGCAACCGCCGTAATTCCAGCAAGCTGAACTGATGCGCATTGAAATTCAGCGCGCAGGCGACATGATTGCCCTGGCGCGCGTCGATCCAATGGCGCTTCAGCAAGCCAATCTAGTGGTTGGAATAGTGCTGACCGTTCCCGCCCCACGGCTGCCGCAGCCCACCACTCGCTTTGGGTTTAGTGGGTCGATTCACGCTGCCGTCGGAAAACAACAGTAGAAATCAGGCCACTAGCCCGCGAGAAACTTCTCCGCCGCACTGGCCAGCACCTGACAGCCTAGCGCTAAATCCTCATCCTTCGTGTCTTCCGCCCAATGATGGCTGATCCCGCCAATGGAAGGCACAAAGATCATGGAAGCGGGCATGAGCCGCGCGATATATTGCGCATCATGCCCTGCACCTGATGGCATTTGCTGCCACAAGCCCGGCGCATGGGCTTCCGCCGCCTGATCCAGCGCGGCCATCATGGCGGGATCACAAATCGCGGGCGTCGCGCGGCTCATTTGCGTCAGCGTCGCCGGGCATTTTTCGCGCCGATTGCTTTCCTGAACCAAGGCGCGCAGCCCGGCTTCCATCCGTTCCAGCACGGGCACCGAAACATCGCGGAATTGAAACAGCACATCCGCAGTGCCGGGAATGATGGAAGGCGCGCCGGGATCAAGGCTGATGCGCCCAGTGGTCCAGGTGCTGCGCGGGCCGCAGATGCGGGGAAATTCCTGATCAATCGCGGCCAGTAGACGCACGGCGGAAAGCCCGGCATCCTTGCGTTCCGCCATGGTTGTCCCGCCGGCGTGGTCCTGCTGGCCCTGGAACTGAATACGCCATTGCCAGATGGCGACGATGCCGGTCACCACGCCCACGCGCAGACCTTGGCCTTCAAGCTGCGTGCCCTGTTCGATATGCATTTCGTAGAAACCCTTATGCCGCCCGGGTTCCAATTGCATGCGTGGCTTGCCCGCAAGCCCTGCGGCGGCCAAAGCATCACGCAACGGCGTACCATCATTGCGGCTGCGGCTGCGGTCAATCTCGGCTTCTGTCAAATCACCAATTATGGAACGGCTGCCCAGGAAGCCACCTTCGAAATGCCCTTCCTCATCAGCAAAGGCCGCGACATCCACGGGCAGGCCAGCGCGGGCAAGCGCAACACCGGCCATGACACCAAGCGCGCCATCCAGCCAGCCCGCGTAATTTTGGCTTTCGATATGGCTGCCCACCAGCAAATGCGGCCCCGGGCCCTTGTGGCGGCCATAGACATTGCCAATGCCATCAATACTGGCTTCCAGCCCGCATTCCCTCAGCCTTTCCATCAGCCAATGGCGGCTTTCCATATCCTGCGGCGAAAAGGTCGGGCGATGCACGCCGGTTTTGTAAGCGCCGATTTTGCGCAGTTCATGAAGATCGGCAAGGAAACGCTCAGCATTGATCTGCACCATGGCGGGAACCTTTGGTTGAGGAATTTTACTTTTGATTAATACCAAGAAATTCTTAGCAAGAAAATCACCGCGAAACCATTCCTGTTAACTGTTCCACAACCAGGGATGGGCTTTTCTTAAGGCCGTCACAACAAGCGTGATTCTTAGGAGCGAAAAATCCATGCAAACCAACCGTCGCGTTGAAATGGCCGAAGCGGCTTTCACCTGTGTCGCCCTGCTGGAATCCAGCAACGGCGCTGAACTCCATATGCGCGACGCGCGCGGCAGGCTGTTCCGCCTGCCATTGCGGGATGCTGACCATGGCAGCCATTTGGCCATGCTGGCCGCCTTCAGCGGCCCCGGCCGGCCAGCACGGGCGCGGCTGCGGGGGCACTGAAGCCCTTCGACTAAAGCGTCAGCCCACCATCCACCACAATGGTCTGGCCCGTGACCATGGCAGCACCCGCCAGCAGAAACACCATCACCTCGGCCAGGTCCGCCGTGGTGCAGCGGCGCTTCAGCGCGGCGTTGTCAATACTGCCGCGGCGCTGTTCCTCGGTCCATTCAATCATCCAGGTGGAGTCCACTGCACCTGGCGCCACGGCATTCACCCGCACTTCCGGCGCCAACCCGCGAGCCAAATTCTTGGTCAGGCTCACCACCCCCGCCTTCGTCGCACCATAGGCCATGGAAGACCCGGCGTGATTAAGCCCGGCGATGGATGCCACACTCACCACTGCGCCACCGGCGGCGCGCAAGGCCGGCGCCGCAGCCTTGGTGCAGCGAAACACACCAAGCAGATTAACCTGCAATACCGTGTCCCATAATTCTTCCGTCAGCCGGTCAAACTCATTCGGTGCAATCGTGGTTTTCGTCCCTGGCGTGCCAGCGTTATTCACCAAATAATCCAGGCGGCCGAGATCAGCCACCGCCTGTTCAACCATGCGTTTGCAATCCGCAGCATCGGCCACATTGCCCGGTGCCGCAATAACATCCCGCCCCAGGCCGCGCAGCCGTGCCACTTCGGCGGGTCCACGCTCATCCCCCACCAAATGGTTGATGGCGACCTTGCAGCCATTGGCCGCGAGCATTTCAACGGTGGCCAGGCCAATGCCGGAAGCACCCCCGGTTACCAGCGCGGTTTTGCCTTTCAGATCATAGCTTGCGGTCATTGGTTAAGCTCCATGCCTTCTCGTTTGGTGGGGCGACGCAACGGGCGCATATGCGCCCCTGTCATGGTCTCATTCATGGCGCTTCCCTTCTCTTGCTTTCTTGGTTTAGCCTGCCCTCATCAGCCCACACCGACAAGCGGGCAGGGGGAAACGAATGAAGAAATGTCTCATCGCGCTCGCCGCGATCCTTGGCGCTTGGGCGCTGCCTGCCTCAGCGCAAATCTCGCTTGTTGTGAATTTCTCTGCCGGCGGCCCATCTGATATCGTCGCGCGGCTGATGCAGAACGACATGGCGGCAGCGCTCGGCCAGCCTGTTGTGATACGTAACGTCACAGGTGCCGGAGGCACCATCGGCACAGCAGAAGTGGCGCGGGCACGGCCCGATGGGCAGACCATTCTGCTTTCCCCAATCGGTCCCATCGCCATCCAGCCTCATTTCCGTAGCAACCTGACCTATAAGCTCGAAAACTTGGCGGCGATCTGCCAAGTCGCGGATAGCCCGGTCATCATGATGACGCAGAAGAATTCCGGGCTGCGGCGCGTGGCCGATGTGATTGCGCGCGCCCGTGCCGAGAATGGTGGCATGCCCTTCGCCTCCACCGGCGCCGGCAGCATTCCGCATATTTCCATGGTGGCGCTGATGCGCGCGGCGAATATCCAAATGAACCATGTGCCGTTTCGTGGTTCGGGTGAGGTGATGCTCGCTTTCCAACAGGGACAATTGCAGCTTTTCACAGATCAGACCTTGTTGATACGCCAATATGATCTGCATCCCATTGCCTTCCTGACCGAAGCGCGCAATCCGGATTTCCCTGATGTGCCTACCATGCGCGAAGAAGGCCATGACCTGGTCTATACGATTTGGAGCGGCCTTTACGCCCCCGCCGGCACGCCGGAACCCATCATGGCGCGTCTGGAAGCTGCTTGTGAAAAGGCAGTGAAGACTGAAAGCTTCATTGAAGGCATGAAGCGCGTGGCCCAGCCCATCCTGTATCGCAACCGCGCGGATTTCACGGCTTTCTCGCGCTCGGAGAGCGAAAAATTCCGCAGTCTTATTGAAGCCACGGGCCTGCGTTCCGCTGAATAAGGCTCCCTGTACCGGGGGCGGCCGGTTGCGCCAGGGGCGGCTTCGCGCTACCGCGCCCCCGTGGTGGATCAACAAACCCCTTTGCGGCTGGATGATTATAATTTCATCCTGCCTGAACATTTAATCGCGCAGGCGCCCACCCGCCCGCGTGATGCTTCGCGCATGCTGGTGGTGCGCCAGGTTGGCGTGGAAGATCGCGGCGTGCGTGATCTGCCCGCTATGCTCGGCCCCGGCGATGTGATGGTGGTAAATGATACGCGCGTGATCCCCGCGCGGCTCCATGCGCGGCGCGGCCAGGCGCGGGTTGAAATCATGCTCAACCGGCATGAGGAAGCGGGCATTTGGCATGCGCTGATCCGCAATGCGCGCCGGCTCAAGGCCGGTGATGAATTGCAGGTTGAAGGCGCTGAGGATTGCACCGCGCGCGTGCTGGATGATCCCGAAGGTGGCGCCGCGCGGCTTGATTTCGGCCCGGATCAGGCGCGGCTCGCGGCTGCTTTGGAAAAGGCCGGCGAGATCCCTCTGCCGCCCTATATCACCCGCCCCGAAGGCCCGACCACCGAGGATAGCAGCGATTACCAAACCATCTTCGCCCGCCGCCCCGGTGCTGTCGCCGCGCCGACCGCAAGCCTGCATTTCACCGAAGCCCTGCTGCAAGCCCTGGATGCGCGCGGTGTTGCGCGCGTGACGGTCACGCTGCATGTCGGTGCTGGTACTTTTCTACCGGTGCGCGGCGATGAAGCGCGGGCGCATAAACTGCATGAGGAATGGGGCGAAATCACCCCGGAAGCTGCCGCGCGATTGAATGCGGTGCGCTTAGCGGGCGGGCGCATCATCGCCATCGGCACCACCGCCTTGCGGCTTTTGGAAAGTGCGGTGCAGCCGGATGGCAGCATCGCGCCCTTTCGCGGCCTGACGGATGTGTATCTGCTGCCGGGGCACGCGTTTCGCAGTGCCGATGCGCTGATGACGAATTTTCACCTGCCGCGCAGTACGCTGTTCATGCTGGTTTGCGCCTTTGCCGGTGATCAGCGTATGCGCAACGCATATGACCACGCCATCGCGCAACATTATCGCTTCAATTCTTATGGCGATTCATCCCTGCTGTTCCGGGCGGAAGGTACGCCATGACGCTTTCCTGGCAGCACGAAGCACAAGATGGCGCGGCACGTGCGGGTGTTTTGCACACCGCCCATGGTGAAGTGCCAACGCCGGTTTTCATGCCCGTTGGCACCGCTGGTACGGTAAAGGCCATGACCGCGGATGCGGTGCGCGCCACGGGTGCGCGCATGGTGCTCGGCAATACCTATCACCTCATGCTGCGACCTGGCGCTGAACGCATCGCGCGGCTTGGTGGCCTGCATCGCTTCATGGATTGGCACGGGCCGATCCTGACGGATTCAGGTGGCTTTCAAGTCATGTCGCTTTCGGGCTTGCGCAAGATGGATGCGGATGGCGTCACCTTCCAAAGCCATATTGATGGATCACGCCATCGCCTGACGCCGGAACGCAGCGTGGAAATCCAGCATTTGCTCGGCGCTGATGTGACCATGTGCTTTGATGAATGCACGCCCTTTCCCGCGACGCATGAACAGGCCGCCACATCCATGCGGCTTTCCATGCGCTGGGCGGCACGCAGCCGTGAAGCCTTTGTGCCGAGGCACGGCCACGGCTTGTTCGGCATTGTCCAAGGCAGTGTTTTCCCTGATCTCCGCGCGGAAAGTGTGGCCGCGCTGACCAATATTGGCTTTGAAGGCTATGCGGTGGGCGGGCTTGCGGTGGGTGAAGGCCAGGAAGCCATGTTCACCACGCTGGAATGCACCACGCCGCTGCTGCCCAGCGATAAGCCGCGCTATTTGATGGGCGTTGGCACGCCTTCTGATCTTATCGGCGCGGTACGCCGCGGCATAGATATGTTCGATTGCGTCATGCCTACGCGTTCGGGCCGCACCGGGCGCGGCTATACGCGGGGCGGCGTGATCAATATCCGCAATGCCCGCCATGCGGAGGATAACCGCCCGCTTGATCCCGATTGCACCTGCCCCGCTTGTAGGGGCCATTCGCGTGCCTATTTGCATCATCTGTTCAAGGCGAATGAAATGCTGGGGCCCATGCTGCTGACGTGGCACAATATCCAATACTATCAGGACCTGATGGCGGAACTCCGCGCCGGCATCCTGGCAGGCGATCTCGCCGGCACTGCCGCGCGCATTGAAGCCGGCTGGCAGGCGGAAAAGGAAAATGCAGCATGAGCGATCTTTCGCATCTGACGCAGCTTGGCCAAGCGGCCCAGCAACCGCAAAGCCCGGAACAAGCGGTGCTGGAACGTGTGGGCAATCCGCATCCTGGACTGCGCTATTGCATTCGCTTTACCGCACCGGAATTCACCTCGCTCTGTCCGCTGACGGGTCAGCCGGATTTCGCGCATCTGGTGATTGATTACGTGCCGGATGCCTGGATTGTGGAAAGCAAATCACTCAAGCTGTATCTCGCTTCCTTCCGCAATCACGGCGCCTTCCATGAAGCCTGCACGCTGGATATCGCGCAGCGTCTGCTGGGCTTGCTGGCGCCGCATTGGTTGCGCATCGGTGGCTATTGGTATCCGCGCGGCGGCATTCCCATTGATGTATTCTGGCAAAGCGGCGCGCCGCCGGAAGCGGTTTGGATTCCAGCGCAGGAAGTGCAGCCCTATCGTGGGCGCGGCTGACGCCATAAGGGCGGAGGCCACGCGCCTCGGCTTCGATGCCATTGGCTTTGCGCCGGCGCGGCTGGGGCCGGAGGCGCGCGAAAGGCTCCAGGCATTCCTCGCCGCCGGCATGCATGGCGGCATGGGCTGGATGGAAGCGCGCGCCGATCAGCGCGCCGACCCGCGCGCGCTGTGGCCTGAAGCGCGGAGCGTGATTGCCCTCGGCCTTTCCTACGCGCCCGATACTGATCCGCTGGAAAGCCTGGCCTGGCAGGACCGCGCCACCATCAGCGTCTACGCGCGCAATCGCGATTATCATGATGTGGTCAAGAAGCGCCTGAAGGCCCTGGCGCGTTGGATGGTGGCGCATTTCGCCGATGCTGGTGTGAAGGTTTTCGTGGATACCGCACCGGTGATGGAAAAGCCGCTCGCGCAGCAGGCGGGTTTGGGCTGGCAGGGTAAGCACACCAATCTTGTGTCCCGCACGCATGGTTCCTGGCTATTTTTAGGCGAGATTTACACCACGCTCGATCTCAGCCCCGATGCGGCAGAAATTGATCACTGCGGCACTTGCACGCGCTGCCTTGATATCTGTCCCACCAAGGCCTTTCCCGCACCGTATCGCTTGGATGCGCGGCGCTGCATTTCCTACCTCACGATTGAGCATCACGGCCCAATCCCTGAGGAATTCCGCAAGCCCATGGGCAATCGCATCTATGGCTGTGATGATTGCCTGGCGGTCTGCCCCTGGAACAAATTCGCGGCTACGCATCACGAACCTGCCTTCGCGCCGCGGGCAGAACTCACCGCGCCAAAACTGGCGGATTTGGCAGCGCTGGATGATGCTGGCTTTCGCGCGCTGTTTTCTGGCAGCCCCATCAAGCGCATTGGGCGCAATCGCTTCATCCGCAATGTGCTGATCGCCATTGGTAATTCCGCGACACCTAGCCTAAGGGAAGCGGCGCGCGGCCTTTGCGCTGATGCTGACCCCGTGGTGGCGGAAGCCGCAGCTTGGGCCTTAGCGCAATTGGAACACGCCGCATGACGCAAGAAAAAGCGCTTGTCCTGTTCAGCGGCGGGCAGGATTCCGCAACCTGCCTCGCCTGGGCTTTGGATCGTTTCGCGCAGGTGGAAACCATCGGGTTCGACTACGGCCAACGCCACAAGATCGAACTTGAAGTCCGCGACGCGTTTCGCGCTGCCTTGCTTGCAGCCCGCCCTGAATGGCAAGCGAAACTTGGCTCAGATCATCTGATCCGCCTGGATGCCTTGGGCCAGATATCAGACACCGCACTCACCTCAGAAGCTACCATCGCCTTCAACGCCGATGGCCTTCCCAATACTTTCGTGCCAGGACGCAACATTATTTTTCTGAGTTTTGCCGCCGCCATCGCCTATCGTCGCGGCATCAAGCATATCGTTGGTGGCATGTGCGAGACGGATTACTCCGGCTACCCCGATTGCCGCGATGACACGATCAAGGCGCTGCAAGTGGCGCTGAACCTCGGCATGGATCGGCGCTTTGTATTGGAAACGCCCTTGATGTGGCTGGACAAGGCCGCAACTTGGCGGCTGGCGGAAAGCATGGGCGGAGCGCCCTTGGTTGCGGCGCTGCTGGAACACACGCATAGCTGCTACCTGGGGGATCGGCAGCATCGCCACACTTGGGGCTATGGCTGCGGCACCTGCCCTGCCTGCGACTTGCGCGCCAAGGGCTGGGCGGCCTATGCAGCGCGGGAATCCACATGAACCTTTCCCCCCGCCTTCAAGGCTTCGCCTTCCTGATCGGCTTCGCGCTTTGTATTCCAGCGGCGAATTGGATGATCGGGAATCTCGGCAGCTTCTGCGCCCCGAACGGCCCCTGCCTCATTCCTGTCGCGCCCGGCATCATGGCGCCATCGGGCGTGCTGATGATTGGCTTGGCGCTGGTGCTGAGGGATTTGGTGCAGCGCCGCCTTGGCCTGAATTGGGCCTTCGCCGCCATTGCGGCGGGCGTGATGCTTTCCGCGCTATTGGCGCCGCCTGCCTTGGTGCTGGCCTCGGCGGCCGCTTTCCTGCTGAGTGAATCCGCTGACTTGGCCGTCTACACGCCGCTGCAAAAGCGCGGTCTGGTATTGGCAGTGGCGGCAAGCGGCGCGGTCGGCCTTGTGGTGGATAGCGTGGTCTTCCTGTTTCTCGCCTTCGGCAGCCTGGATTTCCTGGCCGGGCAGATCATCGGCAAGGCCTGGATGGTATTGTTGGCCTTGCCCTTCATTCATTGGCTGCGCCGGCATGATGCGCGGCGCGGTATTCAGCCGGCCTGATCAGTCAGGCCGCACGTTGAATTCGCGCACCACGGCGCTCCACTTCGCCACCTCCGCATCCAGGAAGCGCGCGAGCCCCGCAGGATCAGACAGCACCAGCCGCGCCTGCTGAGTCTGCGTCATTTGCATGCGAATGCGTTCTTCGGAAAGCGTCTCACGCAGCGCGGTATTCATGCGCGCCACCAATTCGGCCGGCGTGCCGGCGGGCGCGAAAACGCCCCACCAGGCTTCCGCCTGCAAGCCCGGAAAGCCGCTTTCTTCCCCGGTCGGTAAATCACTCAACGCCGGCAGCCGCGCGGGGCCGAATTGTGCGATGGCACGGAAAGTGCCGGCCGCGATCTGCGCCGCCACCAGCGCGGCCGAGCCGATCATCATATCCACCGTGCCCGCCATGGTGTCATTCACCGCAAGCCCGCCGCTGCGATAGGGAATATGCGTGAGCCGCGTGCCGCTGCGCGCCTGGAATTGGATCATGGCCAAATGCCCGATCGTGCCATTGCCGGTTGACCCGAAGGAAACCGCATCTGGCCGCGCCTTCGCCGCCGCCACAACATCGGCCAAGGACCGAAACGGTTTATCCGCGCGACACGCAATCACATAAGGCGCGCCACCAATCAGCATCACCGGGTCAAGATCACGCGTCAGGTTGAAGGGCAGATTGGCGAGCAGCGCCGGCATGGTCGCGTGGCTGTCAAAAGTGAGCAACCAAGTCTGCCCATCAGGCCGCGCCTTGGCCACCGCATCCGTGCCGATGGACCCCGCCGCACCAGGGCGGTTTTCCACGATAATCGGCGCGCCAAGCCTTTGCATCAGCCCCGGCGAAACCAGCCGCGCGACCGCATCCGTGGACCCGCCTGGCCCGAAAGGCACAACAATGCGAATGGAATTGCCCTGGGCATGGGCCGGCAGAATGCTGGCTGCCGCCAGGCCACCCATTGCAGCACGACGCGTAAGCTTCATGATCCTGTCTCCCTTCTGTTTTTGCTTATTCCATCAGGTCAAGAACGGAAGGATGAAACAATTCCTCCGGTTCCATCCGCCGCGCCGCCAGCCCATCCTCCACCGCATAGCGGATCATGGCGGCGATTTCATCTCGGTTGCGCTTGAAGCCATAGGGCCAGGGATTGCCGCCAAATAGCGCGCTTTGCGCTTCCGCCTCTGCCGCGATCCAGGGCAGCGAAACGCGCAGCACATTCACCAGCGACAATTCCGCGAGCGAAGCTGCCTTGGCTGCGCTGAAGGCGCGAAACAATTCCACCGGCAACCAGGGATGGCGTTCCGCCACATCCTTGCGCACGGCCAGGCAATGCATGATCGGGAAAAAGCCGGAAGCGCGGAACCAGCTTTCTTCTTCCCGCCGATACTCAGGGAAAAGCCGCGCAACCGGCGCGCTGCCATTACCGAGGCAGGCCGGTGGGCGGGGCGCGATCAGCGCGTCAATCCGCCCGGCTGCCAGCGCTTCTTCCAAGGGTTCGCCCATCGGCTTCACCTTGAAACCATCGGGCAAGGTAATCGCGACACGTTCACCACCGGTGCGCCAGGAAATGCCGCGCGTATCCACGCCGTAATGATCACGCAAAATCCCGCGCACCCAAAGTGCTGCGGTTTGCTGATATTCCGGCAGGCCAATCTCCCGCCCTGCCAAATCAGCGGCGCCATTGATGCCGCGATCGGTGCGGATATAGATCGCCGAATGCCGAAACGCGCGTGAAAGAAACACCGGCACGCCGATATAAGGCGCGTCACCGCGCGCGCTGGTGACAATATGGCTGCCCATGGATAGTTCGGAGATATCAAAGGCGCGGTCGCGCAGCGCGCGACGGAAGATATCCTCGGGCTCTCCGGGTAGGAAGGTGATGTCAGCGCCAGGCACCTTGAAGCGCCCTTCCATCAGCGGGCGCGTGCGATCAGTGGCGGTGCAGGCCAGGGTCAGTGAAATCATGGCTGGATCAATTCGCCTTCATGCCGGAAATGCGAATGCCTTCCGCCTGATGCGCAATATCCTGCCGTAGGAAATCGCCAAAGGCTGCGACAGCCATCGGATTCACCTCAGCGCCCGCACGCAACTGCGCATCGCGCGTCGCTTGCAAGGACATAATTCGATTGATTTCCGCATTCAGCCTTTCAATGATGGGCGCCGGCGTTTGCGCTGGCGCCATCACGCCAAGCCAGATACTGGCTTCATAGCCGGGCAGGGTTTCGGCCACCGTCGGCGCATCCGGCAAAAGCGGGCTGCGCCGCGGCCCGGTGGTGGCCAACGCGCGGACGCGCCCACCGCGCGCCAGTTCCGCCATGGTCGGGATCGCATCGAACATCATCGGCACCTGGCCTGCGATCAGCGCCGTGCGCGCCTCATTAGAACCACGGAAAGGGATATGCGTGATTTCAATGCCGGCCATCGCGCGGAAGATCTCGCCGGCTACATGGTAAGGCGTGCCAGGACCGGAAGATGCGTAATCGAGCTTGCCCGGATTGGCCTTGCAATAGGCGATCAGCTCGGCCAACGAATTCACACCAAGCGATGGATGCACCACCAAAACGTGATGCGCGACATTCACAAAGGCCACCGGCGCCAAATCGCGCAGCAGCACATAAGGCCGATTGGGCAGCAGCGTTTCATTGGCGGTATGGGTATTGGACATCAGCAGCAGCGTGTGGCCGTCCGGCGCTACCTTCGCCACCTGATCCGCGCCGATGGTGCCGCCGGCGCCAGGACGATTTTCGATAATCACCGGCTGGCCCAGGGCCTGCTGCAAGGGTTCCGCCAAAAACCGCGCGGCGACATCGGCAGAACCGCCAATGCCAAAGGGCACAATCATTCGGATGGGCCGCGTTGGCCAAGCCTGCGCCGCCGCTGGCCGCCCGGCCAAAAGCGCCGCCCCAAACGCCAAACTTATTCTGCGCGAAATCATGACAATCCCCCCGGAAAGACAGGGCTCATCTGGCCCAAGCCCGCCCGCGCCGCAAGGGTCAATCCGCGATCCACCCTGGGGATGGCAGGGCGCGATAGGCTTCCCTGAGGCTATCGGACCAGCGTTGGCTGACTTGCCGGAAGTAGCTGTCTTCTTCCGTGATCCGCCGGCTGAGCGAGACCTTCTGTTCGCCTTCGCGGTAGACCATCAAATCAATTGGCAGCCCGACGGAAAGATTGGAACGCAAGGTGCTGTCCATGCTGATCAGCACCAGCTTCACGCCATCGGCAAGTGATGTGTCATGCTTCACCACGCGGTCCAGAATGGGCTTGCCGTATTTGTGCTCACCAATTTGCAGAAATGGCGTATCGGCGGTGGCTTCAATGAAATTACCGGCGGCGTAAATCAGGAAAAGGCGCATTGGTCCGCCGGCAATCTGCCCGCCCAGCAGGAAGGAAGCCTCAAACGCCACACCCTGCGCCTTCATGCCCGGGCCGTCATTTTCAAAAACATCGCGCACCGCTGCACCCACCAGTTGTGCGGCGCGGAACATGCTGGGCACATCGCGCAGCGTATGGGTTTCCTCGCCCAGCGGGAAACCCTCCTGCACGCGATTCCATACCGCCTGAGTGATCGCCAGATTGCCGGCAGTCAGCAGCGCCAGCATGCGTTCACCAGGTTGTTCCACGACATGCATCTTGGAAAAACTGGAGATATGATCCAGCCCCGCATTGGTGCGCGTATCGGAAAGCAGAACAAGCCCATCCTTCAGGAACAGGCCTACGCAATAGGTCATGGCAAGCGCTCCGCGCCCTGTCAGTTGTTCAGGTAGAAATCGGCGATCTGGCCGCCGAGATCAATATTGCGCGCCATCATCTCATTCAGGAAGACCTCAAGCCCCTCCGTGAAGATATCCTCAACCCGGCCAAAACGAAGCCTGGCATGGATTTCCCCGGCGCGCCGATGGCATTCCCCGCGCCGCCCGCCATGGGCGGTGGCGATTTCATCCAGCATGCCCTCAATCCGTGCATGGCAGGCAATCATGGAACGCGGCAATTCCCCGCGCAGAATGAGCAATTCGGCAATCCGCCGCGGTTCGATCCGGCCGTGATAGACCCATTGATAGGCGCGCAAGGCGGTGAAGCTGCGCAAAATGGCCTGCCAATTCAGATAATCCTCGGCCGTGCCGGGGCCCATAATGCTCAGCGCTGCCGCATGGGCATGCAGCACACGCGCGGTATTATCGGCGCGTTCCAGCATGGTGCCGAGCCGCACAAAGCGCCAGGCTTCGTCGCGCAGCATCGTGTCATCATAGGCGCCATTGAACAGGATAGTCTGGCGCTTCACCCAATCCAGAAAGCCCGGCAGATCATCCGCATTCGGCATGGCATTTTCCATGCGCCGCATCTGCCCCCAAGTGTCATTCACGGATTCCCACATATCCACCGTGAGTGCCGTACGCACCTGGCGCGCATTCTGCCGCGAAGCCTCGATACAGGATTGGATGGAAGAATTATTGGCGCGATCCATCACCAGATGCTGGATGATCTGCGCGGCATCCGGTGCGGCGCCAAAACCCTGCAACAGGCCGATATCGCCGCTGGTCAGCAGCAACGGGCGCCAGCCTTGCCCCTGCCCCTGCGCTGGCCGCCCGCCGCCCATGCCGGCTTCGCGCAGCGCCACTTGCAAAGCGCGCGCTGTATTGCCGGCGCGTTCCATATAGCGCCCGAGCCAATAGAGGCTATCCGCGGTCCGGCTCAGCATGGCGCATCCGAGGCCAGGACCCAGGTATCCTTGGTGCCGCCGCCTTGCGATGAATTCACCACCAGCGAGCCTTCACGCAATGCAACACGCGTGAGACCACCTGGCACGATGCGCGTCTCGGCGCCCGATAGCACAAAGGGCCGCAAATCCACATGGCGCGGCGCGGGGCCGCTGCCGGTGAAAGTTGGCACGGTGGAAAGGGCCAGCGTTGGTTGCGCGATGTAATCCGCTGGATTGGCGCGGATGCGCGCGGCGAAGTCAGCGCGCTGTTCGGCAGTGCTATGCGGTCCGACAAGCATGCCATAGCCGCCCGAACCCTTGGTGAGTTTCACCACCAATTCATGCAAATGTTCCAGCACATAGGCGCAATCATCTGGCCTTTCGCACAGATAAGTCGGCACATTGGCCAGGATAGGTTCTTCGCCCAGGTAGAACCGCACCATTTCCGGAACGTAAGGATAAACCGCCTTATCATCGGCAATGCCGCCGCCCGGCGCATTGGCAAGCGCTACATTGCCGGCGCGATAGGCTTCCATCAGCCCGCGTACGCCCAGCATTGAATCGGCGCGAAACACCGCCGGGTCCAGGTAATCATCATCAATGCGGCGATAGATCACATCCACACGCTGCGGCCCTGCGGTGGTGCGCATATACACAACACGATCTTCGACGAATAAATCCTGACCCTCCACCACTTCCACGCCCATTTCATCGGCCAGGAAGCAATGTTCGTAATATGCGCTATTGAAAGCGCCGGGGGTCAGCAACACCACGCGCGGCAAGCCACGGCAGGCGGGCGGCGCCACTGACATCAGTGTTTCCAGCAAATCGCTCGGGTAATGGCTGACGGGGGCAATGCGATGCGCCGCGCAAAGCCCAGGGAATAACCGCAGCATGGCTTCGCGGCCTTCGAGCATATAGGAAACGCCGGAAGGCGTGCGGCAATTATCTTCCAGCACATGGAATTGCGCCGCATCCGTGCGCACCACATCAATGCCGGCGATGTGCACGTAAATCCCGCCAGGTGGCGTGATGCCACGCATTTCCGGCCGATAGGCTTCATTCTGCAAAATCAGCGCTTCCGGAATGCGCCCGGCCTTCAGGATTTCCCCCGGCCCATAAACATCGGCCAGGAACATATTGAGCGCGCGCACCCGCTGCGTCAGGCCGCGCGACAGATGCTCCCATTCCTGCCAGGCCAGAATGCGCGGGATGATATCAAAGGGGATCAGCCGTTCCGGATCGCCGCCTTCGCCATAAACGGCAAAGGTCACGCCGATGCGGCGAAACAAAAGCTCGGCTTCCTGGCGCTTGCGTTCCAATTGGGCGATGGGCGTCGCCGCCAGCCAGCGCGCAATTTCGGCATAGGCCGCGCGCGCCGCTTGGGGTTCGCCCATTTCGTCAAAGGCCTTGATGGGTTCCGCCATCGCTGGACCGACCTCCTGTTTCACAGAAGATCGGGGTAAAAGCGCGCCCACACAAGCCGGTGATGCCCGAAAAACGAGCCGGACAGCGCATTATTGCCCGACCGGCGCCCGCCCCGCCCAATTCTTGGGCAGCCACCTTTACAGGCTGGGGTAGCGCTTGTGCCAATCCGTCACCCGCTGGAAGGCATCAGCCACCGCCAGCACCCGCGCCTCGGCAAAGGGGCGCGCGGCCAATTGCAGGCCAATCGGCAGGCCGCGATCATCAAAGCCACAGGGCACGCTGATGGTCGGCAGGCCCAAATAATTGAAGGGCCGCGTATTGGCCGAAACCGCCATGAAGCGCGACCAATTCGCCGCATCGGCATCAATATCTGTCTCGGCCAATGTGGGCACGCGCGTCCGCAACGCCGGGGTCGCGACAATGTGATGCCTTGTCATGGCTTCGGCGCAGAATTGGCGCAGCAGCGGGCCGCGCCGCGACAGCGCTTCAATGTAGAGATGCGCCGGAATGGGATAGCCGCCGTAAAGCCGGGAAGACAGGTGGATGGAATAATCCGCGGCCCTTTCGCGCATCCATTCCGCATGGATCGCCGCCCCTTCGGCCCGGCTGATCATGGCGGTATAGGCGGCGATGGCGCGGAGTGACGGGCAGGAAAGGCGCGTGATTGTCGCACCACGTTCCCGCATGGCATCAAGCGCGGCATCAAAGGCTTTCACCACCACATCATCGGCGCCATCGAAGAAATATTCCTGCGGGACGGCCACGGAAATGCCGCGCAAATCGCCGGTCAGCGCAGCCTCATAATCCGGCACGGCTTCACGCGCGCTGGTGGCATCGCGCGGATCGTGGCCGGAAATAATCCGCATGAAGCGCGCCGCATCGCGCGCCGTTTGCACCAAAGGCCCGACATTATCAGCGGAAAACGAAAGCGGCATAACGCCCGCACGCGACACGCGCGTTTGCGTGCCCTTGATGCCGGTCACACCGCAAATCGTCGCCGGCAGACGGATGGAACCGCCTGTATCCGACCCAAGCGCGCCATAGAAAAACCGTGCGGCAATACCGGCGCCGGAACCTGAGGATGACCCGCCCGTGCAATAGCCATGCTGCCAAGGATTATGGCAATGCCCGAAATGCGCGTTATGCCCGGTGGGGTTCTGGGCGAATTCCGCCATATTCAGCGTGCCCATATCAATGGCACCCGACGCATCAAGCTTTTCCAGCACGGTCGCGGTCACCTTGGGCACAAAATCGCGCCGGATCTTTGACCCGCAGGTGGAGACCTTCCCGGCGCGGTAATACATATCCTTATGCATCATCGGCACGCCACCAAGCGGGCCAAGCGCCTTGCCCGCCTTGCGCGCTTTATCTACCGCGGCGGCCTGTTCCAAGGCGCTGTCGCGATCAAGCCGGATCACGGAATTCACCTTGCCGTCATGCGCGGCAATGCGCGCGAGGCAGTTTTCTACCAAAGCGGTTGCGGTCACATCTCCGCGCGCCACCGCATCTGCGGCTTCCGTCATGGAAAGTTCATGCAGCGCGCTCATGCTTCCTTCTCCTGCTCGGCGCGGAGCGCGGCTTCAAAGCTGGAAGGTTCATCTTCAAAGGCCAGCGTGCCGCGCAAAGCCTCTAATTCCTTGAGCAAGCCGATGTGATCAGCCAGGCCAAGCCGCGCTGCCTCATTCGGGCATTCAACGCCACTCCATAACCGGATGGCTTCCATGCTGGGGGGGATGGGATCGGGTTTCATGCCAGTGCCTCCTGAGATGCATCATGCTGCGCTGAGCCTCAGGTCTTTGCAAATTCGGGGCCGGGTGGCAGGCTTCCCCCACAGAAAGCATGAGGAGCGCCGCATGAAGATCGTGGACATCAAGGCATTCCCAACCTCCTTCCCGCTGCCGCCCAATTCCGGGCCCAGGCTTGGGATTGGCCAGGCGGTGAAGCGCGATGCCGTGATGGTGAAGGTCATCACGGAAGATGGCATTATCGGCTGGGGCGAAAGCCATCATGGCCGCGCCCATACCGCCATTGCGAAATTGCTGGAAACCACACTCAAGCAATTGGTGCTGGGCATGGATGCCTTCGACACCACCGGCATCTGGGCGCGCATCTACAA
>CAIYMY010000016.1 GCA_903927465.1 uncultured Rhodospirillales bacterium
CTATCCGGCCTATGTCTATGCCGCACGCAAGCCTGTCTCCACAGTGCCTTACTACAATGGTGCCTTCCTGCCGCAGGGCCTGGTGCGGCGCTGAAACTTCATGAAGACACTTCTGGTCATTCACCATTCCATGACGGATGGTGCGCGGCAGATGGCGCAAGCCGCACTTGAAGGCGCCATAGGGGAAAGCACTATCGGCGTCGCGGGGCTGCATGCTGCGGAAACTGCGCCAGAGGATTTGCTTGAAGCGGATGGCTATATCTTCGCCACCCCTGAAAACCTGGCCAGCATGGCCGGCGTGATGAAGGATTTCTTTGATCGCTGCTATTACCCGCTGCTGGATCAGATCCAAGGCCGCCCTTACGCCACCATGATTTGCGCCGGGTCTGATGGCACAGGCGCCGCGCGGCAAATTGCGCGCATTGCCACGGGATGGCGGCTGAAACCCATTGCGGAACCGCTGATCATCATCACTGGCGCGCAAACATCGGAAGCCATCGCCGCGCCGAAGATCATTAGCGCAAATGAACTTGCG
Source organism: uncultured Rhodospirillales bacterium (assembly GCA_903927465.1). Classification (GTDB taxonomy): domain Bacteria; phylum Pseudomonadota; class Alphaproteobacteria; order Acetobacterales; family Acetobacteraceae; genus Neoroseomonas. The sequence continues at coordinate 536 of CAIYMY010000016.1, forward strand.
CGCTGCGAGGAACTCGGCGCTGCTTTCGCCGCCGGGCTTGCTGCCGGCATTTTTTGATTCAGCTTTCCGGCTTCAGCCCAAGCCTGCGAATCAGCCCGCCCCAGCGCGCGATATCGGAAGCGAGCAGCGTGCGGAAAGTCTCTGTATCACTCCCCACCACGGTGAAGCCGGCGGTTTCCAAAGCGCGGCGCTGATCGGGTACGGCAAGCGCCTTGCCGGTTTCCTCCGCCAGCCGCGCGATGCGATCCGCAGGGAAGCCCGCCGGCGCGAAAAGCCCAATCCAGGCAATGGCCGGGTCTGAAGGCACGCCCGCTTCCGCCATGGTCGGCACATCTGGCAAAGCGGGGAAGCGCTCCGCACTCGTCACCGCCAAAGCGCGCACGGAACCTTCGCGCACCTGGCCAAGCACGCCGCCGGTTGCGGCAAAAAATGCATGAATGCGCCCTGCCACTAAATCCAGCACCGCCTGACCCACAGCGCGATAGGGCACATGTACGGCTTCAAAACCTTGAGACGCCGCAAGGTCTTCCATCACCAGATGGGAAAGCGTGCCAGGCCCGGTGGAGGCATAGCTGATCTTGCCCGGATTGGCCTTGGCGAAGGCAACAAACTCCGCCGCGTTGCGTGCCGGCACGGAAGGATGCACCACCAGCACAAAGGGCAGCCGCGCCAGAAGGCTGATCGGCGCCAGATCGGTCGCCGGGTCATAGCCCAGCGCCGGGTTCAGAATTTTCGCTGTGCTACCCGGTCCGCCAATGGTGACGCCGAGTGTATGCCCATCGGTCGCGCGCGCCACGGCTTCCGTGCCGATATGCCCGCCGCCGCCAGCGCGGTTTTCCACAATCACCGGCTGGCCCAGCACCTGCTGCAAATGCGGCGCAATCGCCCGTGCCGCGAGGTCCGGCGTGGACCCACCCGGAAAAGCGCAAATGATCCGCACTGGCCTATCCGGCCAGGCGGCCTGTGCGCGCGGCGCGCCAGGGCTTGCGGCAAGCCCAGCGCTCAGCGCCAAAAGGGACCGGCGATTAAAGCTATCCATGAAGTGATGCCCGGTAAGAATGCGCCCTTACAATGGCGTGAGCCCGCCCGCGCTGCAAGCGGCATCATATGGCTGCGCGCCCGTCACTCCGGCTGGAAATTCGCCAGCCGCAGCAAGGCCGCATTGCGCGCGACATCGGCGCGGATGAAGGCCTCGGCTTCTTCGACCGTCTCCGCGACGGGTTCAAAGCCAAGCCCGCTGAGGCGTTGCGCGGTTGCGGCTTCGCGCATGCCATCCACCAGAATGCGATTGAGCCGCGTAAGGATTTCCGCCGGCACGCCGCGCGGCGCCCAAACCCCATACCAGGAATAGAATTCAAAACCGGGCAGCCCGGCTTCCGCGAGTGTCGGCAAATCCGGCGCCAGGGGCGTGCGCGCGGCGGTGGCAACGCCAAGGCCGCGCAATTGCCCCGCGCGCACCATGGGCAGCGTCGCCAGCACCGGATCGAACATGAGCTGCGCATTGCCGGCGGCGACATCCGTGAGCGCCGGGGCGGAACCGCGATAGCCGACAATTTCGATATTCGCGCCGGTCAGCCGATTGAATTCAATGCTGCCCAAATGCCCCGCTGCGCCGAGGGAGGATGTGGCGAAGGACCATTTGGCAGGATCTCGCTTCGCGGCTTCCACCACTGCCGGGATGGTGGTTTGCGGCAGGCGCGGGTTCATCACAAGCACCAATGGCCCGCGCGCGGTGCGGGCGACCGCGACGAAATCCTGCACGGGATCATAAGGCGCATTCTTCATCACATACCGCGCCATGGGGTGAATGGAAGCGGAACCAAGCAGCGTATAGCCATCTGCCGCCGCTTGCAGCACGGCCTGGCTGCCAACCGCGCCATTCGCGCCGGCGCGATTTTCCACCACCACGGTCACGCCCAGCGCATCGGCAATTTTGGTCGCGGCAAGCCGCGCCATGGCATCGGTCGCCGCACCTGGCGTGAAGGGTACGATCATGCGTATTGGCCGATTGGGCCAGGCGCCTTGCGCGATGGCGGGGCTGGCCAAAGCCGCGCTGGTGAGGCCAAGCAATATATGGCGCCGCTGCATGATGACCCCCGGTTGTTTGCACGTGTGGGTCATTAGGGAGAATGCTTGCCCGCCCGTCAAGAAATCCTTGGGATTGACGAAGCGCCGCGGCACCTATGAGCTAACACTTCAAGGAGAGTCCAGCCCATGAACCATATCCCCGCCACCATGAGAGGAACCGGCATCGGCGCACCCGTGCGCCGGATTGAGGATATGCGCTTCCTGCGCGGGCAGGGCCGCTATGTGGATGATCTGGGCGGCACTGATGCCGCGCAGTTGGTGATGCTGCGTTCGCCCCATGCATCGGCGCGCATCACGCGGCTTGATGCCAGCAAGGCGCGCGGCATGCCTGGCGTGCTGTTGGTGTTGATGCCGGAGGATATCGAAGAACTTGGCGTGCTCCGCTGCATTACGCCGCGGCTGCAAAGGAATGGCGCGCCGCTCGCGCAAACGCCCTGGCGCATGCTGGCGATGGGGCAAGTGCGCTATGTGGGTGATGCGGTGGCGGCGGTGATCGCAACATCTCGTGCGGCAGCGCAGGATGCGGCGGAAGCGATCATTGTTGAATATGAACCCTTGCCCGCAGTGACGGATGTGGCAGAGGCGATCAAGCCTGAAGCGCCGCAGCTTTGGCCCGATTTAGCCCAAGAAAATGAAAGCGTGCTGTTCCGCCTGGGCGATAGGGCTGCGGTGGATGCTGCCTTTGCCCGCGCGGCGCATGTCACGCGCTTTGATTTCCGCATCACGCGGGTTTCCGCCAACCCCATGGAACCGCGCAATGCGCTGGCGAGTTACGATCCGGTGGAAGAACGCTATACGCTGACGACCGGTACGCAATTGCCCCATGTCATGCGCAATGAAATCGCTGAATTTGCGCTGAAGATACCAACCAATAGGCTACGCATCATCTCACCCGATGTCGGTGGCGGCTTTGGCATGAAGGAAAGCCCGTTTCAGGAACATGTTCTGGCGTTGCATGGTGCGAAGCGCCTCGGCCGCCCAGTGCGCTGGACGGCGACGCGCACGGAAAGTTTTTTGGCTGACACCCATGCCCGCGACAACGTATCAACGGCAGAATTGGCGCTGGCCGCCGATGGTACCTTTCTTGGTTTTCGCGTGCATACGCTGTGTAATGTTGGCGCTTATCTGGCCTGGCAGGGGCCGGTTTCGGCCACCAATAATGTCGGCGGGCTCGCGGGGGTCTATCGCACGCCGCATATCTTCACCGAAGTGCGCTGCATTTTCACGCATACGCAACCAATCGCACCCTATCGCGGCGCTGGGCGGCCAGAGGCAATTTATGCCATTGAACGCATCATTGATCTGGCTGCGGATGAAATGGGCATGGACCGGATTGCGCTCCGCGAAAAAAACCTGATCCCGCCGGAAGCGATGCCGTTTCGCACCGGGCTTGATTACACCTATGACAGCGGTGATTTCCCGAAGAATATGGCGCTTGCACTGAAAGCCGCTGATTGGGCGGGTTTTGAGGCGCGTCGTGCGGAGGCAAAGGCGCGCGGTAAGCTGCGCGGGATTGGCATTGCCAATGCCATTGAAAGCGCCGGCGGGCCGCATCGTGGGCCAATGGAAGAAGCGGCTGAAATCCGCTTCGATTCCGGCGGCAGCATGACCTTGCTGATGGGCAGCCATAATCACGGGCAGGGGCATGAGACGGTGTTTCGCCAGATCGCTTCCGAGTGCTTGGGAATTCCGGCCGAACGCATCCGCTTCATCAATGGGGACACCGATATTGTCACGCATGGGCGCGGCACGATCGGGTCTCGTTCCATGATGGCCGCGGGTGGTGCCTTGGTGGGCGCGGCTGAACGCATTATCGCACGCGGCAAAAAAATTGCCGCGCATTTCATGGAGGCGGCGGAAGCTGATATTGAATTCAGCGAAGGGCAATTCAGGATTGCAGGGACGGATCGCGGCATTGGTATCGAAGCCCTCGCGCGCCGCAGCTATATTCCTGGCCAATTGCCATTGCAGGAGGAGCTTGGGCTTTCCGCTTTGCTCATCAGGCGCCCCGGCGATGCAACCTTCCCGAATGGCTGCCATATCGCGGAAGTGGAAATAGACCCCGAAACGGGCGAAGCGCAGACCGTTGCCTATACGGTGGTGGATGATGTCGGCACGGTGATCAATCCGCTGCTGCTGAAGGGCCAGATTCATGGCGGCATCGCGCAGGGGCTTGGGCAAGTATTCGGTGAGGATATTCGCTACGACGCCAATGGCCAGCTTTTGACCGCAAGCTTCATGGATTATTTGATGCCGCGCGCTGCGGATTTCCCGGATATGGTGGTGAAGAGCAACCCCGTGCCAACCAAGACCAATCCGCTTGGCGTGAAAGGTGCGGGTGAAGCTGGTACGGTTGGCGCTTTGCCCGTGCTGATCAATGCCGTGGTGGATGCGCTGCGCCCGCTCGGCATCACCCATATTGAAATGCCGGCCTCACCCGAACGCATCTGGGCGGCCATACGCAAGGCAGGTTAAGCGCGGGCTTCTTCTTCCAAGGCTTCCAGCAGCCGCGCGGGCCACCATTGCGGAATACCCTGGCCGATAAGCACCAGGCGAGAGCGCCGATCGGCCGAGGGCCAATCTTCCAGCCATTCGATCGGGTGCAGTACATGGCGCACGCCATGCAGTACCGCGGGTTTTTCTGGCGCTTCCGCAACGCGGATAATGCCCTTCATGCGCAGCAATTTCTCGCCGGCATGTTCGGCCAGGGCTTCCAGGAAAAGCGGCAGCACCACGCCGGGGATAGGATCCTCGCGCAGAATGGAGATTGTCTCCACGCCCGTGCTGTGGCGTGCGGTGGGCGTGACGGTCGCGTCCAGCCAATGCCGTAAGGCTTCCGGTCGGGCGGCGGAGGCAAAGAGCATATCAGGCGGAATGGCACCCTGCACCGCGCGCAAGATCGGTGCACCAGGGTTTAGTTCCGCAAGCTGCGCCTCCAGTGCTGAGGTATCGGGCGCGAGATCAGTCTTGCTGAGCAGCAGCCGATCCGCGAGCATGGCTTGCTGCGTGGCTTCCGGATGTCGGGCAATGGTCTCGCTGCCGAGCAGCGCATCCACCACCGTCACCACCGCCTCAACACGATGGCTCTCCGCAATTGTTGGGTCCACCAAAAGCGTGTGCAAAATAGGCGCAGGATCAGCCAGGCCCGATGTTTCGATCAGCACGCGATGATAAGTCACGGCACCCGATCTGCGCCGCGCCGCCAAATCTATCAGCGTGCGCGCCAAATCGCCGCGTGTGGTGCAGCAAAGGCACCCATTGGCCAGGCCAAGAAGGTTTTCTTCTGAGGTTTCCAATAACTCATGATCAAGCCCGATATCGCCCCATTCATTCACAATCACCGCACTGCCGGCATAGGCCGGATCGCGCAATACGGAACGCAGCAGCGTGGTCTTGCCGCTGCCGAGAAAGCCCGTGATGACCGAGACAGGAATCATGATGGCGCCGCAACCCGCGCGCGTGCTGGCTCCGCCCCTGTTGCGTTCAGCGCGTAACGCAGGCTGCGCAGCAGGCCGAGCATGGAAGCCGCAGGGCGCCGCCGGGCTTCGCTGATCAGCCACCAGCGCATCGGCGCTTCTTCCGGCCGGGCTTGCGTGACATGCAGCACCAGATCACCGGCGGTGATTCTTACGCCCGCATCAGCAATATCCACGCGCCCTGCTACGCCCCAAAGGATCAGGCTATCGGCGATCAGCGCGCGCAGCGCGGGTGGGTTCATACGGCAGGCGCGGTGCGGATTTCCTGCGCAATGCGCCGCGGCAGCCATTTTCCGCCGGCGGCATCACCTACCCAGCGATCATTTTCCACCATGATCTTGCCGCGTAGAATGGTCATGGCGGGCCAGGCATCCACCTGCCGCCCTTCCCAGGGCGTATAATCGCTTTCATGCAGCGCTTCCGCACGCACCATGCGCTTCAGCTTGGGATCAAGTATGCAGATATCCGCATCCGCGCCGGCAGCAATTGCGCCCTTGCGCGGGTACATGCCCATGATCTTGGCCGCATTAGTGGAAACAGCATCTACGAATCGCCTCAGCGTAAAGCCGCGCTTGCCAACCATTTCCGTGTACATCACTGCCACGCGCGGCTCCACGCCGGAATTGCCGCCGGTTGTGTCATCCACGCGCTTGCCTTGCGTTTTCACCGCCAAGGAACAGCAAAGTTCATCGGTCGCAACGCAGGAAATGGACCCATCCAGCGCGCCGGCCCAAAGCTCATCCTGATCCGCCTGGGATTTCAGCGATGGGTAGGTGTGATACATCTGCCCATTCGGGCGCTTATAATCCTCGCTGGTATAGAGCATGTATTGGTGCAGCGATTCACCATAGATCGGCAGGCCCTTAGCGCGCGCATCGCGAATGGCGCGCACGCCATTCCCGGCGGAGACATGCATCATATAAAGCGCGGTGCCCGGCACATGTTCTGCCAAGCGCATGACGCGACGGAAGGAAAGGTCTTCCGAAAGCGTATTATGCACCTCCGCCATATTCTCAAACCCTGCGCGGTTTTCGCGGAAGACCTTGGCGTACATATGCATGACAATGTCATTGTCTTCGGCGTGGATCACGCCAAGCCCGCCCTTGCGCGATAGCACCTGAAACACTTCCCAGATATCGCCGAAATCCACCATGCGGCCCTTGCGGGAAGGTGTGATATCCGTCGTGAAGATTTTCGTGGTGGCGTGGCCGGCTTCAATCGCCTCACCCAATTGGGCGGGAATATCGGGTGGCAAATCGCCTTCCACCATGATGTGATAGGCGTAATCGCACGGGCAGCCATCGGCCTTCCAAGCCGCGTCACGTTCCGCGATGGCGCCTTCAATGGTTTTGCCATGGGTCCAGCGCACGAAATCCAAAATACTGGTGGTGCCGCCATAAAGCGCAGCGCGGCCCACCACGGAAGCGCCCTGGGTCTGATCCAAAGTTCCATTGGGCCCAGGAATTGGCCAAAGGCAATGCGTGTGCGGGTCAATGCCGCCAGGCATCACAATACTGTCGCCGGCTTCCACCACGCGCACACCGGGCGGCGTGGGCAGGCTACCCGGCGCGGCAATCGCGACGATCTTTTCCCCTGCAATGCCGATTTCCGCCGGGCCGATAGAATACGGCGTGACAACACAATTGCCTTTGATCACCAAATCCATGGCAATACCCCTGCTTGGCGCGTGCTTGCGCCTTCGGGGGGAAGCCTAAACCCAAATTGGTGGTTTAGGCCAACACAGGCTTCAGCGCGGCGGCGGCGCGGTGCCTGGTACCTCACGCGAAAGGCGCGCGCGATCGGTTTCAGTGACCATCACGCGCTCACCCACTTGCAGGCCAAGCTCATTGGTCTGGGTGATCACGCGTTCGCCGCCTGAATCAGGACGGATGATGAATTCCATCGCCTCACCGCTCGTGGCGCCTTGTTCGATGGCACCGCCGGCAAGGCCGCCCGCGAGCGCCCCAACCACGCCACCCACCGTGCGCGCACGCCAATCGCCACCAATGGTGCTGCCCAAAAAGCCGCCGCCGACCGCCCCCGCTGCGGGGCCGATGCCGCTGCGCGAGCCGCTGACCGTGATGGGGCGCATGGCGATGATCGTGCCGCGATAGACAGTGCCCTGAATGCCGAGCGCCTGGCGTTCGACAGACGTGTTCGTTTGTGGCGCGCAGGCTGTTACGCCTAAAGCCAGCAGGATCATGGGCAGGCGAAAAAGCATGGACGTGTCTCCTGTATCAGGGGCGCAAGATCAGCGCTGGAACAAGTCAGCCGCGATTTCTTGTCAGGAATTCGGGCGCTCCCCATTCCTTACATGATCCCATGGCGCGACGATGGCAAAAAAATGGATCTCATGGCGCCGGCAGAACCGCATCCGTGCGCCCCATCAGGCGGTAGGCAACCAAGCCAAGCCATTCCCGAAAGCCCCATTCAAATTGACCAAGCCGTTCCGGAAAGGGCGCATCATACAGTGCGGCGAAGCTGTGCCCGGTGCGGTAATTCACTGGCCAGGCAATGATCGCGGGCCAGCCGGCCTTGCGGAAAACCCCCATGGCGCGAGGCATATGGCTGGCCGAGGTCACCAGCAGCCAGACTTCACCAGGTTTGGGTTGCGCGACTTCCAGGCTCAGCACCGCATTTTGATGCGTATTGCGCGCTTCAGCCTCATAGATCATGCGCGGCCCTGAAAGCCCGAGGCTTTCAAATAATTGCCGAGCCACATCGGCTTCCGTCAGCCCGCCATGCACAAAGGAACCCTGGCCACCGGTAAAGACAATGCGCGCATTGGGAAAACGTCGCGCGAGTGCCACTGTTTCCGTCATGCGCTCAGCCGCACCATTGATGGCGGGAATGCCGCGCGCATCGGTGATATTCTGATCCACCGCACCCCCCAGCACCACAATGCCATCAACGCGCGCCGGCGCTTCAGCTGGGCGCGGGAAGCGGTCTTCCAAAGGCAGCAGGATGAATTGGCTGATGGGGGTTGCGATCAACAGGAAGAAAAAGGCAAGACAGACCAAGATCAGCCAGCGGCCAAAGCGGCGCCCGCGCCAGATCATGGCAAGCCCAATGGCGCCCATCAGCAGCGCGAAATGGCCCGGCCGCGCCGGAAACCACAGTATTTTCGAAATTATAAAGGCAAAATCGGTCATGACAGGGCCCAGACGGCGCGATCGCTGCCAAAGCAGCGCAGCATGAGCCTGTCAAGCGAAGCGGCGGGCGGACTGGGCCATGCGCGTTGGCATGGCCCCAACCCAGCGCCGCTCGCTTGCTTACTTGCGGCCGCTTTCGGCCTTTGCCGCTTCATTAACACGCTGTTCGGCCGCCAGAATGGTATTGCGCAATTCCCGCATGAAGGCATTGCCCTTGGGGGTGCGCTGCACCAGTACAGAGCGCCGATCCGAAGGATCGGGCTTGCGACGTGCAAGATCATGATCGCCCAGCCGGTCCAGCGCGCGGGTGATTGCGGGCTTGGAGACATTCAGCTTCGCGGCCAAACCGCGCACAGTATGCGGGCCGTCGGTCAGGTAGCTGATCAACACCACGCCCAGTTGGCGGGATGAGAGATCATTGCCATCGCGGCGCACGAGGGTGACGATTGTTTCCTGCAGCACCTTGATAAGGTGCTCCGAGCCGTTGTTGTTAGCCATTGAAAACTTCCTTTTCCGTACATGTGACTTAGGCCATTTCTCGGCCTTGATATTTTCATTGCGGTCGAGAGCGAGTGGAATTCGCTTTGTTTCGAGGAGAAAACTTAGGACGCCTTCATATCATATCCCCCCCGAGAAATCACGCAACATCGCAAAGATGGCCCGCGCCGCCTGGGCTTCGCCACCTTCGGGCCGGCCGGGGCGCGTAGAATCGTTCCAGGCATAGACATCAAGATGTGCCCAAGGCTGATTTTCGGGCACAAAGCGACGGAGAAAAAGCGCCGCCGTTACAGCGCCAGCCATCGACTTTTGCGATACGTTGGAAAGATCTGCGAATGCGCTATCAAGCCAGGAATCATATCCATCATGTAACGGCAGCCGCCAAAGGGGGTCCTGTACAGCCAAGCCAGCCGCCAAAAGTTTCTGCGACAGCGCATCATAATTACTGAAAAGTGCTGGTAAATCAGGGCCAAGTGCCACGCGCGCCGCGCCGGTCAGCGTGGCGGCATCCAGGATCATGGTGGGGTTTTGCTCGGCTGCGAATTGTAACAGATCGCACAAGACCAGCCTTCCTTCAGCGTCAGTATTGCCGATTTCAATCCGAAGCCCTTTGCGCGAGTGCAAAACATCCATGGGACGCATCGCGTTACCGGATGTGGCGTTCTCCACCGCGCCGATCAGCACCAATAGGCGAAGCGGCAGCTTGGCGCGCATGACCATCTCCGCCACTGCCAGCATCACCGCGGCACCACCCATATCCTTTTTCATCCGCAGCATGGCAGCTGAAGGCTTGAGGTCTAGCCCACCGGTATCGAAGCAAACGCCCTTGCCGCAGAGCGCGACCAGCGGGCCATTCGCATCGCCTTCCCAGCGTAGTATGGCCAAATGCGGCGCACGGGGACTGCCCGCGCCAACCCCGGCTATGCAAGGAAAACCTTCCGACAAGGCTTCACCGGTAATAATTTCGGCATGTCCGCCATGGCGCCTGGCAAGCGACGCAGCGGCTTCTGCCAATTGCTGCGGCCCCAATTCACCTGCGGGCGCATTGATCAAATCTCGCGCCGCACAAATGGCTTCGGCCATCATCACCGCATTTTCGGTGCCAGCGGGCAGCGCCAATTCAGCCGGCGCACGTTGCGGTTGCTTATGGCGCAACCAACGATAGGCACCCAAATGCCAGCCGAGTACAGCATGTGCAGGATCAACTTCATCCGAGACGAGATGCCAACGACTTCCGGCAGGCAGCGCCCAAGGTGCTCCACCAAAATCCCATGGCGAAGCTTCCTTTCCAATCCCGACCACAGCACCAACCAGACCATCCGCCCCGGGAATAAGTGCGATGTCGCCAGGCCTGGCGGCAAAGCCAGAGGCACGCAGAAAGCTTGCTGAAGGATCAGGAAGTGCCGCAAGAAACATCGGTAACTGCGCCGCGCTGAGCGCGTGCAACGGTAGGGAAGACATCTCCTCAGCTTGCTTGGCTTTGGCCATTTACTTCTCCGCTTCCGGTTTCGCCAAAGCGCCCGAATCCATGAGTTTGTCTTTCTGCGACTTCGCCAGACAAAGATCAATTCAAGAAATTTAAATATTAGCCTTAGTGTATACTTTTATGGTAAACGAATTAATAAAAATGCAGCCGTCGCACACAGCAATTTGAGAAAAGACTATGTATATCCGCTTGATAAATCGTGATTTACTTTTCCTGATTATGGTGGGAACATTCTCCATCCGGTGTCCAGCTAGATAACAAGGAATTCGGGCTATGCCATCCAGCAAAAAAGCCACTGACTCTGCCGATTCGGCCTCCAATCCCTTGGGGCGCAGGCTATTGGTCTTACATCTGACGGCGGGCCCCGCCCTTTTGGGCGCAGCGCGCAGCGCCACCGCCGAACCGCTTCAGCAAGCCCCAGCCATTCCCGTCGCCACGGATGCCGACCCAGGCGATGGTCCAGGACGCGGGCGTGGTCGTGCGCGTGGTACGGGCTTGAACGATTCCGACCCGGGTGATGGCCCGGGCAATGGCCGCGGAACACGGCGCGGCACGGGCATGACCGATGCCGACCCTGGCGATGGTCCTGGCAATGGCCGCGGTGCACGGCGCGGCACGGGCACGACCGATGCCGACCCAGGCGATGGTCCCGGCAATGGCCGCGGCGCGCGGCGCGGCACGGGCCTGACCGATGCCGATCCCGGCGATGGCCCGGGCAATGGACGCGGCACGCAGCGCAAGGCCATGACCGATTCAGACCCGCGTGATGAAGCAGGCCGCGGGCGTCGCGGTACCTGAAACACCGCATGAGCGAAACCCTGGGCGAAGCGGCCTGGCGCTTGGCCTTTGGCGGCCTGACGCCTGAGCAGGTGTTCACGCTGCGTGAAGGCTCCGCGTGGCGGCTTCTTCCAGGGGGGGCCGCGGATCGTTACGCGGGCCTGCTTTCCATCGCCGATCTTGATGCGTTTCTGCGTACAGATGCAGCGCGCCATCCGCGCGTGACCATGGCCGATGGGGGGCGCCAGGGCAGTGCGGCCATCCCACCTGATGAATATCTGCAAACCGAAGGTAGCCGCATTGATTTGCCCCGCCTGCTTGCCCGGCATGATGCGGGGGGCAGCCTGGTTATCTCGCAATTCCACGAATTTCATGCACCGCTCGCGCAATTATGCCGGGGTTTGGAGAAGGTTTTCCTGCATCCCGTGCAGGCCAACATCTACCTGACGCCCCCCGGCGCGCAGGGCTTCCGCGTGCATTTTGATACGCATGACGTGCTGGTGATGCAGGTATCGGGTGCCAAATCCTGGCGCGTTTGGGATGACATCCCGTTTCCGTTGCCAAGCCGGGCCACACCTTGGGCCAATAAACAAAGCCCTGCTGGGGTGCCGCATGCGCTCACGCTCAATCCAGGCGATGCGCTTTATCTGCCGCGCGGTGTCATGCATGAAGCCGCGGCGCAGACGGGCGATGCGCCATCGCTGCATATCACCCTCGGTTTCCTGGAAGCCTCCATCGCGGATATGCTGCGAGAGCTTCTGGAAATCCTGGAGGCGGAAAACCCTTCCCTGCGCGCCAGCATCCCTTCCTGGCGGCTCGCTGAACCTGATGGCACCGCTGCCATCGCCGTGCGGCTCGCGCCTGCTTTGGCTGCGCTATCTTCCGAAGCAGCGTTGGAACGGCTCGCCCTCGCCGCAATGGATCGGATCACGCGGGATCGGCTGCCGCTTTCGCAGCGAAGCCTCGCGCATCGCCCGCCCGGCCTGGATTCAAAGCTGCGCCTGTCTGATGCCATGCATCATCATCTGGTGCCGCTGCCCGAAGGTGGCGGCGCGCTTCGCTGGTATGGCGGCGTGGAAAATCTGAACGCCACGGAATGCGCCTGGCTCACGCAATTGGCCGAAGGCGCCACGCCGGCCAGTCTTGGCGAAGGCGCCCTGGCCTTCTGTCAGCGCTTGGCGGCGCTGGGGATTTTGGAGCCTTGCTAGGTCGTGTTGCCTTCACATGGGTTCACGCAACCCGCTCTACATCGTTGTTTTTCGAGCATCTTCACACGTTCAGATGATTCCATCTGAACGTGATCTGCTTGTCTTATGACTTTTCCCGCTGATTGGGCGAGAAAGGAACCGCCGAGAGGAGGTTCTGGCCTCCCCTCAGCGGCGAGGGACGGATCGTGGATCTGCTGGCCGTTTGACGGGCCGAGTTAGAG
>CAIYMY010000017.1 GCA_903927465.1 uncultured Rhodospirillales bacterium
GTGCTGATCCATGAAGCGATTGGCGATCAACTGACCTGCATTTACGTGGATCACGGGCTGATGCGCGCGAATGAAAGCGAACAGGTGGTCAGCACCTTCCGAGACCGCTTCAACATCAAGCTGATCCATCGTGATGCTTCGGATATGTTTTTGGGCCAGCTTTCCGGCGTGACGGACCCAGAGGTGAAGCGCAAGACCATCGGGCGTTTGTTCATTGAAGTGTTTGAGCAAGAACAGAACAAGCTGGGTGGGGCGGATTTCCTGGCGCAAGGCACGCTTTATCCGGATGTGATTGAAAGTGTCTCAGCGACCGGCGGGCCATCTGTCACCATCAAATCCCATCACAATGTCGGCGGCTTGCCCGCGCATATGCGCATGAAGCTTGTTGAGCCACTGCGCGACCTGTTCAAGGATGAGGTGCGCGCGCTGGGGCGGGAACTTGGCATTCCGGAAGAAATCGTGGGCCGCCATCCCTTCCCGGGGCCAGGCCTGGCCATTCGCATCCCGGGTGAGGTGACGCGCGAAAAGGCGGATCTGCTGCGCCGTGTGGATACGGTGTTCCTGGAAGAAATCCGCAATGCCGGGCTGTATGACGCGATCTGGCAGGCCTTTGCGGTGTTGCTGCCCGTGCGCACGGTGGGTGTGATGGGCGATGGGCGGACCTATGATCAGGCCTGCGCTTTGCGTGCCGTGACCAGCACGGATGGAATGACGGCGGATGTCTATCCCTTCAACATGGACTTCCTGAACCGCGTGGCGGCGCGGATTGTGAATGAGGTGCGCGGGATCAATCGCGTGACCTATGACATTACCAGCAAGCCGCCGGGGACGATTGAGTGGGAGTAGGGGGCAAGGAAAAGCATGCTGGCCAGTGTCTGCCGCGTGCGGCAAGGAAGAATTAACGCCAGTCGTCACCTGGCATGATGCGCTTCATGAACTGATCAAACATGGGTACCGTGAAGGCTGTATCACCATGATTGGGGCTCCAGATCATTCCTTTTGAAATAAGGGAGCTTCGTGTTGGAGCCAGCGAAGACACGACGGCGTCGAATCGAGCGGCAATGTCTCCAGAACGATGAGGGCCTTCACCCAAATCAGCCATGGTACGAAGATATTTTTTCTCTTTCGGTGTCAGGCGGTCGAAGCGAACACGAAAGAAGCTTTCGTCTAGTGCCGCCACAGCGGTGATGGATGCTGCGTTTACGGCTTCAATGTCAATCGGTGACGCCTGCGCCGACCGCCAAGTATGACTACCCCATTGCTGTAGGAAGTACGCATAGCCTTGGGTGACTTCCAAAATTTGGCTTAAGGCCCGATCAGTGATTTCCACCCCCTCATCCTTAAGCGGTTTCTCGATGGCATGGCGTGCCGCATCCGGCGGAAGCGGTCCGATAAGGGGAAAATCAAAGAGCCGCTCAGCATAGGATTTGGCGTTCCCCATCTGCCCGCGCAATTGCGGCAGGCCAGCGCCAACCAGCACAACCGGCAACCGGTGCTGCTCGGTCCGGTGTATCGCAGTGATAAGGGCCGCCAGTTGCGCCTCCTCAACGTATTGCAACTCGTCAATGAAAATGGCCAGAGCCGTATTGGCTGATTTCGCTGCCAAACCTACTTGCTCAAACAGCGCTTGCAGGTCGTGCTCAAGATCGCCGTTGTCGGCCAGGCCCGGTTCGGGCTCATAGTCAAAGCCCACCTCGATATCACCATAAGTCACCTTAAGCTTGCTCGCGAAACCGGCCAGCGCTCGCAAACCGCGGATAGCGTATTCTTTCGCGGCGGCTATCTGGCTCAGGCGCAGAAGGGCCTGACGCAACTGGGGTGCGATTAAGGCCGGAAGCGATCGCCCTTCAGGAGCCTCGATGCGGACAGTGTGAATCTCCGCCCCTTCCGCATCCTCCTTGATGCGGTCCAAGAGCACAGTCTTCCCGACCCCGCGCAGGCCGACAAGCATGGCGCTCTTTGCCGGCCGACCAATGCGGGCGCGCTCGAGCGCGATGCGCAAAGATTCGCGCAGGTCGTCACGGCCAGCAAGCTCCGGAGGTGGAGTGCCGGCACCAGGGGAAAAGGGGTTGCGTATGGGGTCCATAGAAGTGATATATACTGAAATTCGCATGTTTACAAGAAACGGATAACTTTATAAACTTTTATATAAAATCAGCCTTCATGAGGAAATTCAAGGCTTAAGAGTATCCTCACACCAAACGTAAAAGCGGGTTTGGCCTCAACCCCTATCAATGCGGTAGGCGGCTTTCGCTACCGCCCCCTCCTGTTAGCGGCCTAACCCATCCGCCCCGCCGCTTCCGCCGCCAGCCAGGCCAGCCTACCTTCCGCGAATACCGCAACCGGCGCGCGACGCGCTGCATCCACCACCACCACGTCACCGCGCAGCCCTGCTGCAAGCCGGCCGCGGTCGTGCAAGCCGCAAGCCTCGGCTGGGTTGGCCGACACCAGCGCCCAAGCGCGCGGCAAATCCAGCACGCCTCGGCCCGCCATAATGAAGGCCGCTTCCATCATGGCCGGCCAGAAGTAATCGGAGGCCAGCACATTGACCAAGCCTCGTTCCGCGAGTGGCGCGGCTGAGGCCCAGCCCAAATGGCTACCGCCACGCACCACATTGGGCGCGCCCATCACAACGGCTTCGCCGGCGGCACGCGCATCCGCCGCCACTTCCTCCGTAATCGGGAATTCGCAAATACGCGCGCCATGGGCGCGGAACAGGGCGCGGCGTTCGATACTGTCATCATCATGGCTCAGCATGGGGATATCGGCATTTGCGGCGGCTTCAGCCAAACGCGTGCGCGCGGCTGGTATTTCATCACGCCGCGCATAAACTTGTTGTGCCAGCGCCATGAAGGCATCCGCCTTCATGCCCGCGCGCCCGGCATATTTCGCCACATCATCCAGATTACCAAGTTTCTTCACAATACTCGGCGTATGGTCATTGAAGCCAAGCAGATGAACATCGCCGGAAGCGATATCGGCCAAGGCATCATCCAGCGCATCAAAATTATCGGCTTCGAAGCGAAGGTGAACGCGAAGATCGGTGGCGCTGCTGCCCTTCATATCCCGCAACGTTGCCTTCATACCGCGCCAGGCGTCCAAGGAACGCAAGCCAGGTTCCCAGGAAAGCGTCACACCAAGATAAGCCGTGGTGATGCCGCAAGAAATCAATTGCGCGGCGGAATCCCGCATGGCGAGAGCGGCGGGAAAACCAATGCCAGGGCGCGGTTGGAATTGCCGTTCATGCGCATCGCCATGAATATCCACCAGCCCCGGCATGACCAACAGCCCTGAGGCATCAAAACGCCGCGCATCGCGCGCTGGGTTTTCGGTAATGGCGCCATCAGCAACAAACAGATCATCCGCCAGCAATTCAGTGCCGCGCAGGGTTTTGCCGCCTTCAATGATCCACGACATTATTACGTCTCCAAAACCAATTGCACGCGCGCAGCGGCGTAGCAGGAAAGGGTCCAATCCACCGGCACGCCGGCGGGATCGGTATTCAGGGCCTCCGCAACAATCACGGGGCGGGAACGGCTTTGCATCAAATGCTTCGCTTCTTCGGGGCTGGGCAGGCGCGCCGTGATGCGCGTGGATTGGCGCCGATAATCCGGCACGCCGCATGCAGCCAAAGCCACGGTGATGGAAGCCTGAAGCGCCAGTGAATCCCCAAGCCCGGCAAAGCGCGGCAGTGGAAAGTGATGCAGCCCCAGAACCAGCGGCCTGCCACTGGCAAGGCCAAGCCGCGCCACGCGCAATACCGGGCGCCCACGCCGGATGCGTAAGCCGGCCGCCACCTGGGCCTCTGCGGCGACTTCCGCGATATGCAAAACGCGCCCCGCTGCTTCGCGATTCTGCCGGCGAATGGTCTCGGAAAAACGCGTGCGCGGCCCAAGCGGGTAATCCAGTACATCTTCCGCCACAAAGGCGCCACGGCCTTGTTCCACGCGAATAATGCCGCGCGCTTCCAATTCTTCCAGGGCGCGCCTGACGGTATGGCGATTGACGGCGAAACGCTCAGTCAGCACCGCTTCAGTAGGCAGTCTTTCCCCAGGCTGGCGTTTGCCCGCGGAGATATCCGCCTCCACCGCCATGGCGATCTGGCGCCACAGCGCCACGCCGGCGCCTCGTGCCAAAACAGGGTTTGTCATTAAAGTTTCAACCATGACCGCGCAAATCTATGACATATCCGTATTGCACTAGGGCGGGCATCCTGTCTATACGTCTAGACAAGAAAAATGACCCAGATAGAAACCCCCTCCCCCCACGCCGCTCGGCAACATTGGATGGCGACCCTGGCGCGAGCCTCGGCCGAGGACCTCGCCGAAAGGCTCGCCACCCTGCCGCCTTTTCCGGAACCGGAGACGCTGCGCGCGCCGGAAACCGGCCTTGTGATGGTGCGCGGTCGCGCCGGCGGGGATGGTGAAGCCTTCAACCTTGGCGAAATGACCGTGACGCGCTGCGCGCTGCGTCTTGGGGCGCATATCGGCCATGCCTATATCGCGGGGCGTGACCATGCCAAGGCAAGGCTCGCCGCGCTGCTGGACGCGGCCTTGCAGGACAGCGCGCTGCATCAGACTTGCATGCAGGCGGTGGTCGAACCGCTCGCCGCTGCGCAACAGGCAGCGCACGCTGCCGAGGCACGGAAGGCCGCCGCCACGCGCGTGGATTTCTTCACCATGGCGACCATGCGATGACCCATCTGAGCCCCGGCTTCGCCGACCCTGTATTGGATGCGCAAGCAAGCTTCCGCGCGATTCTGGAAGCCATGAGCCGCCCTGGCCGTATCCAGCGCATTGAAGCGCGCATCACACCGCCTGCGCCGCTTTGCACCGCTGCCGCCGCAGCGCTGTTGAGCCTGGCTGATGCCGATACGCCGCTTTGGCTGGATGCGGGTGACACCGTTGCCGAATGGCTGCGCTTTCATTGCGGTACGCCCATCACGCCGGAGATCGGCGCGGCGCGTTTCGCACTCGCCTGCGGCACGGCACCGTCGCTTGAAGTGCTTGATGTCGGTACGGATGAAGACCCGCAGCTTGGCGCGACGCTGATCCTGCAAGTAGCCGGGCTAGTTGCGGGCGATGGCTGGCGCCTCACGGGGCCCGGCATTCAGCACGAACATCGCCTGCGCGTACTTGGCGCGCCCGCTGATTTCACCGCCGCCTGGGCGCGCAACCATACGCTGTTTCCGCGCGGCATTGATGTGCTGCTTTGCGCCGGCGATAGTATCGCGGCACTGCCGCGCAGCGTCACGATAGCGGAGGGCTGATCATGTATGTCGCAGTCAAAGGCGGCGAGAAGGCGATCAGCGCCGCCCATGCCTGGTTGGATGAAACGCGTCGCGGTGATACCGGCCTTCCGGAACTCAGTGTGGCGCAGATTGAACAGCAAATGGCGCTGGCCGTTGATCGCGTCATGGCGGAAGGTTCCTGCCATGATCGCTTCCTTGCCGCGCTTGCCATCAAACAAGCCAAGGGTGATCTGATCGAAGCGGCGTTTCTGCTGCGCGCCTATCGTACTACGCTGCCGCGCTTTGGTGCCTCAGCCCCGCTTGAGACCAGCCGCATGCGGCTGCGCCGACGTATCAGCGCCACCTATAAGGATTTGCCAGGTGGGCAGGTTTTGGGGCCGACGTTTGATTATACGCATCGCCTGCTGGATTTCGCCCTTGCCGCCGAAGGGCGCGATGCACCCGCCACACCAGAAGCGCCAACGGATATGACCGATGTGCCGCGTGTGACGGAAATCCTGGCGCGTGAGGGGCTGATGCAGCGCGAAGCACTCAGCGAATCAGAACCCGGCGACCTGACGCGCGAACCGCTCAGCTTTCCCGCGTCACGCGCGGTGCGGCTGCAAAACCTGGCGCGAGGTGATGAGGGGTTTTTGCTGGCACTTGGTTATTCTACACAACGTGGCTATGGCAATGCGCATCCCTTCGTAGGTGAAATCCGCGTTGGTCATATCGGCGTTGAAATCACGCCGCCCGAACTGGGCTTCGCCATTGATATCGGCGATATCGGCATCACCGAATGCCAGATGGTCAATCAATTCAAGGGCAGCCGCACGGAGCCCGCGCAATTCACCCGCGGCTATGGTTTGGTTTTCGGCCATGGAGAGCGACGTGCGATGTCCATGGCATTGGTTGATCGCGGCCTGCGCGCGCGCGAATTGGGCGAAGAAGCGGATGCGCCAGCCCAGCAGGAAGAATTCGTTTTGTATCACTCAGACAATATCGAAGCGACCGGCTTTGTGGAGCATCTGAAGCTGCCACATTACGTTGATTTCCAGAGCGAATTGGAAAACCTACGCACCATTCGCCGCGCCGCCGAGGCCGAATTGCGGGAGGCCGCGGAATGACCGAAGCCGGCTACAACTTCGCCTATCTGGATGAGGCGACAAAGCGTATGATCCGCCGCGCCATCCTGAAGGCCGTCGCGATCCCTGGACACCAAATTCCCTTCGGTGCACGCGAAATGCCGCTGCCTTACGGTTGGGGTACGGGCGGCATTCAGGTGACGGCCTCCATCCTCGGCCCCAATGATGTGCTGAAGGTGATTGACCAGGGCGCGGATGATACAACCAATGCGGTTTCTATCCGTCGCTTCTTCACCCGTGTTGCCGGGATTGCCACAACGGAAGTGACCGGTGAGGCGAGCATTATCCAAACGCGCCATCGCATTCCGGAGAAGCCGCTCACGGAGAACCAAATCCTGGTCTATCAGGTGCCGCAGCCAGAACCTTTGTTCAGGCTGGAACCGCATCGGGCGGAAACGCGCCGGCTGCATGCGCTAGCTGATTATGGGCTGATGCATGTGCGGCTTTATGAGGATATCGCGCGGCTAGGCCATATCGCGAAAGCCTATGATTACCCGGTGATGGTGAATGAACGTTATCTGATGTCACCATCGCCGATCCCGGCCTTTGACAATCCCAAAATGCACCAAATGGCCGCCTTGCAGCTATTCGGCGCGGGACGCGAAAAGCGCATCTATGCGGTGCCGCCGTATACGCCAGTGCGCAGCCTTGATTTTGAGGATCACCCCTTCCGCCCCATTCGCGCGCCGCATGCTTGCGCGATTTGCGGCAGCACCACCAGCTATTTGGATGAGTTGGTGACAGATGACGCGGGCGGGCGCGCCTTCATCTGTTCCGATACGGATTACTGCCAGGAACGGCAGCAAGCGCCAAAGGCAGCCGCGGAATGACCCTATTGCTTGAAGCCAAAGGGCTGGATCTGAAGTTCGGCGCCATCGCCGCTTTGGATGATGTGGCACTTGATGTCACCGCCGGAGAGGTTGTGGCGATTGTCGGTGAAAGCGGTTCCGGCAAGACAACGCTGCTTCGTGTGCTCGCGGGTCAGATGGCACCGGATGCGGGCGCGGTGCACTACCTTGGCCGCGATGTGCTGGGCATGACGGAAGCTGAGCGTCGCCGGCTGATGCGGATGGATTGGGGCTTTGTGCACCAGAACCCGCGTGATGGGCTGCGCATGGGCGTATCCGCTGGCGGGAATGTTGGCGAAAGGCTGATGGCGCTCGGCGCCCGGCACTACGGCAATATCCGAGATGAGGCCAAGGCCTGGCTGCAACGTGTGGAAATAGATGCCGGACGGATTGACGATCTGCCACGGCATTTTTCAGGTGGCATGCAGCAACGCCTGCAAATAGCCCGTACTTTGGTCACGCGCCCGAAGCTTGTTTTCATGGATGAACCAACGGGTGGCTTGGATGTTTCTGTCCAAGCGCGGCTGTTGGATTTGATCCGTGCGTTGGTGCGTGAATTGGGGCTTTCCGTGCTGATCGTGACGCATGATATCGCCGCGGCGCGGCTGCTCGCAGACCGTATTTTGGTGATGCGGCGCGGGCAGGTGGTGGAACAGGGGCTCACGGATCGTGTGCTGGATGATCCGCAACATCCCTATACGCAGCTTCTTGTATCCTCGGTGCTGGCGGCATGAATATTCTTCTGCGCACAGAAGGTCTTGCAAAAACCTTCACACTTCATCTGCAAGGCGGCACATGCATTCCGGTGCTGGGTCGCGTTGATCTTGCGGTCAGCGCAGGCGAATGCGTGGCGCTTTCCGGGCCATCCGGCGCTGGGAAATCCACGCTGATGCGCTGCCTTTACGGCAATTACGGCGCGGGGGCGGGGCGCATTCTGCTGGCGCATCGCGGGGCGGAACTTGACCTTGCCAGCGCCGATCCGCGCGCCGTGATTGAAGCGCGGCGGGAGAGCATTGGTTATGTTTCCCAATTCCTCCGTGTCATCCCGCGCGTCAGCACGCGCGATATTGTGGCGGAACCCATGGTGGCACGCGGCATGGCGCGTGAGGATGCGCTTTCCCGCGCCTCGGCCCTGCTTGACCGGCTCAACCTTCCAGAAAGACTGCATGGCCTGCCGCCCGCGACTTTTTCGGGTGGGGAGCAACAGCGCGTGAACCTCGCGCGCGGTTTTGGTCCGCGCTCTCCCGTGCTGCTGCTGGATGAACCCACCGCGAGCCTGGATGCCGGCAATCGCGCCATTGTGATTGGCCTGATCCATGAAGCGAAGCAGGCAGGCACCGCCATTGTCGGCATTTTCCATGATGCGGAAGTGCGTGAAGCCGTGGCGGACCGCGTTTTCACCGTTGAACCCATGCAGGATGCAGCATGAGCACTGAGACCATTCTGACCAATGCGAAGCTTGTGCTGCCGGATGCGGTGCTGCACGGAACGCTTGTGCTGCGCGATGGGCTGATTGCAGATATTCAGCCAGGCCGCAGCCACGCCGCCGGCGCGCTGGACCTTGAAGGGGATTATCTGATCCCCGGCATTGTTGATGTACATACAGATAATCTGGAACGCCAGGTTTTGCCACGCGCCAATGCGCGCTGGCCATCGCGTTCCGCCATGATTGCGCATGATGCGCAATGTGTCGCCGCCGGTGTCACCACCATTCTGGATGCGCTTTGTCTGGGTGATCTTGGGTTTGACACTGAACGCGGCCAGACCTTTCTGGATGGTGTGCGCGACCTTGATGAGCTTGCCGATATGGGCGCCCTGAAGGGCGAGCATTTCCTGCATCTGCGCTGCGAATTGCCAGCGCGCGACATGCCGCCCGCGCTGGACCCAGTGGCCGATCATCCGCGTGTGGTGATGGTGAGCCTGATGGATCACTCGCCTGGTGTTGGGCAATATCGTGACCTCCAGCGGTATGCTGTGATGCGGAAACGCCAGACGCAATGGAATGACGCGCAGGTACAGGCGCGGATTGACGGCCTGTTGGCGCAACGTGCGGAGCTGCGTGAGAAGCAGCGCACTTGGCTGCTGGATCGCATTCGCCATCGCAACCTGCCGCTGGCATCGCATGATGATGACACGCCTTCCGAGATTGCGCGCAATTTAGCCGATGGAATCACGATTTCCGAGTTTCCCGTCACTATGGAAGCAGCGCGCGCGGCGTATGGCCTCAAGGTTGAGGTGATTGCCGGCGCGCCCAATATCGTGCGTGGTGGCAGCCATTCCGGCAATGTCGCCGCGGCTGATCTGGTGCGCGAAGGCTTGGCGCAAGCTTTCGCTTCCGATTACGTGCCCGCTTCCATGCTGGAAGCCGCCTGGCGCGCGGTGGAAGCCGGCGGCATCACGCTGCCTCAGGCGATTGCGATGGTGACGGATACGCCGGCGCGGATGGCAAGGCTTGCTGATCGTGGGCGGCTCACGCCGGGGCTCAAGGCTGATCTGGTTCGCGTGCGCAGCATTGGCGATATGCCGCTGGTGCGCAGCGTTTGGCGCACAGGGGAACGGATTGCGTGATCCCCTATCGCATTGCGCTTTACTATGCGCCGGGAACTGACGATCCCCTGCATCAGCGCGCTTCTGCCTGGCTTGGGCGCGATGCTGTCAGTGGCGCGGAAATACCCCAGAAAGCCATTGCTGGTGTTGATATCGCGGAGGTCACCGCCGATGCGCGCGGCTATGGGTTTCACGCCACGCTGAAGCCGCCCTTTCGCGTGGGCGGGGATATGCAGGCCGCGCTGCAAGCCGCGCAGGATTTCGCCGCGCGCACCGCAGCCTTCGCCCTACCGCCGCTTCAAATCACTGATCTGGATGGCTTCCTCGCGTTGCGTGAGGCCGAGCCCTGCCCTGCCCTTCACGCGCTGGCTGATGGCGCGGTCACGGCGCTTGATTCCCATCGTGCGCCCGCGACCGAGGCCGAGATTGCGCGCCGCAAACCGGAAAAGCTCACCCCGCGCCAGCGCGAATACCTTGAAGCCTGGGGCTATCCTTACGTCTTCGCCGAATGGCGCTTTCATATGACACTGACGCGGCGCCTGACGCCCGACGAAAAAACCATCATCCTGCCAGCCGTCACCGATGCGCTGGGTGATGCGCCCGCCATAGCGCGTACGGTGACGGATATCTGCATCTTCGCCCAAGCCGCGCCGGGTGCGCCGTTCACTATCCTTGAGCGTCTGAAGCTGCGCGGTTGAGTGCGGCCAGGACACGCGCGACACCTTCCACCACATCGGCATCATTCATCACGCGCTCAACGTCCAACCCATCCGGCAGCATCACATCTCGCGCCAAGCGTGCCGCGATATCTGCGGGGCTTTCGCGGCCACGCGCGGCAAGGCGTGCGGCCAGAACTTCCATCGGGGCAGTGATGTTCAGCACGCGCAAACGGTAGCGCGCGCCGGCTTCAGGCAGTACCGCGCGGGAAAGATTGGCAATCACCACGCGCCGCGCTGCGATATCTTCTTCAATGTTGCGCGGGATGCCGTAACGCAGCCCATGGGCTTCCCATGAAAGTGCAAAGCCACCGGCGCCGTGCCGCGCCGCAAAATCCGCTTCGCTCAGCGCTTCATGATCCTCGCCACCTGCCTCGGCGGGGCGCGTGATGGCGCGGCGCACAAAGCGAAAACGGGCATCATGCGCGATTGCGGCGCGCGCGCCGGCCATCAGCGTATCCTTGCCCGCACCAGAAGGCCCCACAACTGCAATCAGCATCCACTCATCCCGCCCATAGCCAGTCTTGTTGCGCGTGATAGTATCGCAAGCACAGGCAAAAGGCAGCACCGTCATGGAAGAATCTCAGAACGCGCTTCACCCGCTCAAGGCCAAGATGCAGTCGGGCCAGGCAGTGCTTGGGCTGTCGCTGCGGATGATCCGCAGCCCGGATGCCGCGCGGCTCGCGCGTACCACCGGCCATGATTTCCTGTTCATTGATGTGCAGCACGCCATCTTCAATCCGGAAAGTATTTTCGCCATTGCGCAAACCGCGCTTGCCATCGGCATAGCGCCTTTGGTGCGGGTGCGTAGCATTGATGATCCGGATGTGCCCGTGCTGCTCGATAATGGCGTCACCGGCATTGTCTTTCCAGATGTGAATACGCCGGAACAGGCAAGGCGCGCCGTGGATCGCTGCCGTTTTCCACCCATCGGGCGGCGGTCAGTCGCGGGTGGTTATGTGCATTTTGACTATCGCGCCATGCCAGTGGCGAAGGCGACGGCTGCTTTGGAAGCGCATACACTTGTTGTCTGCATGGTGGAAACGGCTGAGGGTTTGGCCAATCTTGAAGCCATCGCTGCCGTGCCGGGCGTGGATGTTGTGCATATCGGCGCGAATGATTTGCTGGTCTCACTCGGCAAGGCCGGGCAATTCGATGATCCCATTGTGGTGGAAGCCATGGACCGCGCCATTGCCGCCACCGCGCCGCATGGTGGCTTTGCGGGATGTGGCGGCAATCGCGATGTGCCGCGGCAGGCGGCTTCCATCAAGCGCGGCGTGCGGTTTCTGACGACGCAGACGGATATCGGCTTCCTCACCGCCGCCGCTTCGCAATGGACGGCGGGGCTGCAAGCAGCGCTGAAAAGCTGAAAGCGCTCTAAACCACCGGCTTGCGCCGCAATTCCGGTTCCATCAATTGCGTGAAGAACTCGGCGCCTATGCGTTCCAAGGCGCCGTGATCCAAAGCGGCGCGCGGGTCTTCGGCATTGCGCAGATGATTGTATTCGTCGCGGAACTCCCAGTCGGCAGATCGCGCCAGCAGATGCACCCAATTCATCACGCTGATGTCTCGGCCACGTTCCAGCGCCACGGCTTCGCGATGGCAGGAATGGAAAATGGTGCAAAGCGTATCCGCCCCATGCCGCGCCATGGCCGCAAGATTAGCCTCATGCGCCGCTGCCAAGGCGCCAGGCACGCCCGCCAAGGCGGAACACATATGGCCCGGCAGCGCCTCATCCTCCTCCACCAATTCAAGCCCAGGGATGAGGCGTAGCAGATTGGACACCAGATCATTCACTGCCACGCGTGGCTGAAACCCGGCATGGCGATGCAGCAGAACCCGCACGGGTACTGGCTTCACCAGTAATTCCTGCAAGGCAGCGCGGCGTTCCCACAGCACTTCCGTCACATGCGCTGCCTCAAAATGCGCGGGCGTTTCCGGCACCATCATATCAGCCATGTTCATGTGGCAGGAAGGGCACCAGGTGATCACCTTACCGCGCCCTGTCGCGTTGAAGGCCGAGATGGTGCGGCGGCCCATGGCTTCGGTGATGCGCGCATTCTGTTCGGTGGGTGAACCGCAGCAATGTGAAGGCCCACCGCGCGGCGCGGCATCCACGCCAACCGCCTCCAGAAACCGCGCCGTCAGGCGCAGGATATCGCCATGGCGCAGCAGATTGCAGCCATACCAAAAGACCGCGCGTGCTGCGGGCAAGGGGTGATGCGTTACAGCCATTCCGCTTGCTCCCGTTCTGTCAAACCAAGCCGCGCAAAGCCTTTTACGCGCGCGGACCAGCCACTATCCGCCTTCACCGGCAGCAGCGGCGCCCCATCCAAAGCGCCACGGGCGCGCATGCCGGCGAAGCGCATCATCAGCGCGACATCCAGCTTTTCGGGGCAGGCTGCGTTGCAAAGGGCGCTACGCGTACAGGCTCCAATCCAGGCGAGTGCAACCGGTGAAGCTTCCTCACCCAGCAGCAGCGCGCGCATGCCGGATGCAACCTCGGCCGGATCAGCTTCAACCACGCCCGCGGCAAAGTGCGTCATTGGGCAGGCTTGCACGCAAGCACCACAGGCCGTGCAGGCTTGCGCCATACTTGCCCCTTCGGTCGCGATGCGCGCGGCCAGACTCATGCCTTGGCGCCGATCACGGCAATGGCTTCGATTTCAATGCGCGTCAGCGGTGTGGTGAAGCTTGCTCCACCCACACAAGTGCTGGCAGGCGGCACGGCCAAAGGTGCCAGGATGCGTCGGCGCACCGCATCAAAGCCGGCATAATCGCGCATATCGGCCAAATAGGTATTCAGCTTCAGCACATCGGCGAAGCTGCCGCCTTCCTGTGCCAAGGCGCGCGTCAAGCGCGCGAAACATTCCTCGGCCTGGGCTTCCACGCCTTGCGTTTCAGCCGCACTGCCGCGCGCGGTCACGCCGGAACAGAAAACCAGCTTGGCACCGCCCGGCAAGGGCAGGCTGCGTGTGGGGGCAAAGGCGGGTTTGGGTGGGGCGGTTTCGGCCATGGCTGCATTCCCTGAAAGCTGCGCCAGCTTGCCGCGCCCTGCCCGCCGGACACAAGATCAATAGCGGCGCAGCGGCACGCGCCAGGCCATGACAGAAGCCGCGCCCATCAGCACGGCGGCGATGATAAACAGCCCGCGGAAGGGCACAGCCAAGGCAGCGCGGAGTTGCGCCACACCATCGCCGCCCAAACGCGCGCCCAAGCCGCCGAGGTCGGTAACCAGCGCGGCGAAGCCTTCGGTCAGTGCCGGGGTGAAAAGTGCCATGGCGCCAAAGATCGCCGCCGCTGCCACAGCCGCCCCAAGTGCGGCGCCGAAATTACGCGAGAAAGCGACTCCGGCCGCCGCAATGCCAAGCCGCCCCTGCCCCGCCGCCGCCTGCACCGTGGTCTGCACCACCGGATAGGATGTGCCGGAACCGAAAGTGGCCACGCCGAGCAAGGCCAACATCAACCAAAGCGGCATCTCGGCAGCGAAGACTGCAAGCAGGCTCCAAATCATCGCCGCAACGGGCAGGCCGATGCTCGGCCACAGCATCGCGTGCCCGGTGCGCGCCACCATCTTACCGGAGAAAAACGCGCCGAAGGATGAGCCAATCGCAATCGGCAAAAGCACCAGCCCGGCATTGGCCGGTTCCATCCCGCGCACCACTTGCAGCCATAATGGCAGAAAGGAAATCAGCCCCACCTGCGCCGCCACCACCAGAATGGACAGCGTCAGCAGCCGCCAGATGCTGGCCTCGGCAAACAGGGGCAGCGGCAGCAACGGTTCGGGCTGGCGACGTTCAACGCGCAGCAAGGTGACACCAGCAAAAAGCGCCAGCGCGACCAGGCCAAGAATCAAGGGCAGATAGGCCGCATCAAAACGCCGCGCGCGATCAAGTGCCACCAAAGCGGCACCCATGGTCAGCACAAACAGCGCCAGGCCCAGCCAATCAAAACGCCAACGTCGCCCGGCATGGTCCGGGACAATATCGGGCAGGCGGCGCGCTATGTAAGCGCAGACCAAGGGTAAGGGCAGCAGGAACCAGAAAATCCAGCGCCAGCCGAAAGCCTGGGTGATGAAGCCCCCCGCCACCGGCCCGAAGGCCGAGGCAAAGCCATAAGCCCCCGCAATCCAGGCCTGGAATTTGCCGCGTTCGCGCGGCGGCACAGTCTCACCGATTAAAGCCTGGGTGAGCGTCAGCAGCGCGCCACCACCAAAGCCCTGGATCACGCGCGCAATGATCAGGCTTGGCAGATTGGGCGCCAGCGCGCAGCCGGCACAGCCCGTGAAGAAAATCGCCAGCGCCACAAACAACAAGCGTCGCCGGCCAAAGAAATCGCCAAGCTGGCCAAATACCGGCGCGGCGCAGGTGGCCGCAACCAGATAGGCAATCAGGATCCAGGAAACGCGCTCAATCCCGCCCATATCGGCGGCGATATCGGCAAGCGCAGTGGCAACGATGGTCTGATCAACGGCGGAGAGGAAAATCACCAAGGCAATCGCCGGAAAGCCGCGAAGAAACCGCGCGCGAAGTTCCGCCGACGGATCAGCCGGCATCACAGGGCGCCGCTACGCCCCATTTCCAGGAATTTATCGCGCCGGCGTGCGCGCAAAGTGGCACCATCCAAAGCGAGCAAGGGTGTCAGCAGCGCCTCAATCTTGTCGCCCAATGCCGAGATCACTGTCGCGGCATCGCGATGCGCGCCGCCCAGCGGTTCCGGCACAACAACATCCACCAGGCCAAGCTTGCGCAAATCATCGGCGGTCAGCTTCAGCGCTTCCGCCGCCGTTGCCGCCTGCGCGGCGTCTCGCCACAGGATGGAAGCGCAGCCTTCCGGGCTGATCACGGAATAAATCGCGTGCTCCAGCATGATGATGCGATCCGCCGCCGCCAGCGCAATCGCGCCGCCCGAACCACCCTCACCAATAATGGTCGCAATGAAGGGCACGGGTGCATCCAGACCGGCTTCGATGGACCGCGCAATCGCTTCCGCCTGGCCGCGCGCTTCCGCATCAATGCCCGGAAAGGCGCCAGAGGTATCAACAAAGGACAGGATCGGCATGCCGAAACGCCCGGCCAATTCTATCAGGCGCCGCGCCTTCCGGTAGCCCTCGGGCCGCGCCATGCCGAAATTATGTTTTACTCGGCTTTCGGTGTCATGCCCGCGCTCGGTGCCCAGCACCATTACGGCGCGGCCACGGAAGCGCCCCATGCCGCCCACCACCGCCGCGTCATCAGAAAAGGCACGATCACCTGCGAGGGGCGTAAAATCCTGGATCAGGGCCGCGATGTAATCAGTCGCATGTGGCCGGTCCGGGTGGCGCGCCACCTGTGCCTTCTGCCAGGGGGACAGCTTGGCATAGGTGGTCTTCAGCAGCGCTTGGGCTTTTTCGCCGAGGCGACCGATCTCATCGGCCACATCAATGCCGCCGGCATCGGTGGTCCGACGCAGTTCCTCGATCTTGCCCTCAAGCTCGGCGATGGGTTTTTCGAAGTCCAGAAAGTGACGCATGGCGCGGGGTTAGCCCAAATCGGCCCGGGGCGCGACCCCCCGTTTAGACAGGGGGTGATGTTCTGCCACCAGGGCGCGCAGCCGTTCCTCCAGCACCTTGGTGTAGATTTGGGTGGTGCCGATATCCGCGTGTCCCAGCAGCATTTGCAGGCTGCGCAAATCCGCCCCCCGTTGCAGAAGGTGCGAGGCAAAGGAATGCCGCAGTACATGCGGGCTTACCCGGGCGGGGTCGAGCCCCGCCGCCAGCGCCACTTCCTTCAAAATCAAGCCCAGCCCCTGGCGCGTGACATGCCCCCCCGCCCCCCGAGAGGGAAACAAAAACCGGCTGGGCTTGCCCTTTTCCTCGGGCCGGGCGGCCATGGCCAAGGCACGGGCGCGTTCGGAAACCGGCACCAGCCTTTCCCGCCCGCCCTTGCCGCGCACCGCAACCAGGGGGGCGCCGGGGCGAAGGGCAGCCGCCGGCAGGCTGACCAATTCGGTAACGCGGAGCCCGCTGCAATAGAGCATTTCCACCACCGCTGCTGCCAAAGGCCCGCGCTTGCCGGGGAGCGCTGCGGCGGCGGTGATCAACGCCTCCACCTCCTCCTCACGCAGTGCCTTGGGCAGGCTTTGCGGCAGGCGGGGGGCTTCCAGCAATTCTGAGGGGTCGTCAGCGCGAACGCCTTCCCGTAGCAGGAATTGATGGAATTGGCGGATGGCGGAAAGCCGCCGTGCCTGGGTGCGCGCGGCCAGGCCCTGCGCCGCCAGGCCAGCCAGCCAGGCGCGCAAAAGGGCGCTATCGGCGGCATTCAGCGCCACGCCCCTGGCGGTGGTGAAGGCCGCGAAATCCTGCAAATCCGCCTGATAGGCGGCCAGTGTATTGCGCGCCGCGCCGCGTTCGGCGGCCAGCATTTCCAAAAACGCCTCGACATGGCGGGAAAGCCCCGCCCGGGCGGCTGCAGGTTTAGAGCGGTTTCCGTTCACGTTCGTTCACCAGAACCGCTCTAACCTTTTGTTTGGTCGCATTCTCCGAGCCGCCAAGTGATTCCACTTGGCTTGAAAATGCTCTACCGCCCACGGAAGCGATCATTGGGGATGGTGCGCTCCACGGCCTGTGGCGTCACGCTGGGGGGAAAGGCGCCAAGCAGGATCAGGCCCACGGCAAAAAGGCCAAGCACCACGGCAGCAACCAGCAGAATCGGGTTACGGAACATGCTGGCGTCTGGGCTCCCTCTCGCTTTGATGAAATCGTGCTAACGCTCAGTCCCAAGATGCGCAACTCTATCTTTGATGATGCCCTGCCGACCCTGCCGGAACCCGCCTTAGGGCGTGATCCAGCTCGGCCCAGCATTGTGCTGGTTGGGCTGCCAGGGGCAGGGAAATCCGCGCTCGGGCGGCGACTGGCCGGGCTTCTGGGCCTGCCTTTTCGAGACGCCGACACGGAAATAGAGAACGCTGCCAGCATGCCGATCACGGAAATTTTCGCCCGCTATGGCGAACCGCATTTCCGCGATGGTGAACGCAGAGTGATTTCCCGTCTGCTGGCCGGCCCGCCCTTGGTGCTGGCAACCGGCGGTGGCGCCTTTGCCGATGCCGCCACGCGGGCCGCGATTCGCGGGAGCGGCGCCATTTCAATCTGGCTGAAATGCCCCCTTTCGGTACTGATCCGCCGGGTCGCGGGGCGGGAACATCGCCCCATGTTCCTAAACGCCGACCCGGCCGAGGTACTGCAGCGCCTGATGAATGCCCGCCACCCGCTTTATGCCGAGGCTGACATCACGCTCCCCTGCAGTGATGAAAGCCTGGACATTACCACCCGCCGCCTGGAGCAAGCCTTGAAGACTTATCACCCGCCCGAACGCGTGCCTGTTGGGCTTAGCGAACGCGCTTATGAAGTGCTGGTCGGGCAGGGCCTGCTGGCGCGTGCCGGCGGCTTGCTGGCCCCGGTTTTACCCGCCAAGCGCGTAGCGATCATATCAGATGCCACAGTTGCCCCCCTGCATTTGCCAATCCTGCGCGCCGGCTTGCAGGAAGCGGGCTTTGCCATTGCGGCGGAACTGACCGTCCCCCCAGGGGAGGCCAGTAAGGATTTCGGCCGGTTGCATGGGCTTTTGGATGATCTGCTCTCAGCGGGCGTGGATCGGCGCACATCGGTGATTGCGCTTGGCGGCGGCGTGGTTGGAGATTTGGCGGGCTTTGCCGCGGCGATTGCGATGCGCGGCCTGCCCTTCGTGCAAATCCCGACAACGCTTCTGGCCCAGGTGGATAGCAGCGTCGGCGGCAAAACTGGCGTCAATCTGAAGGCCGGGAAGAATCTGGCCGGTGCTTTCCATCAGCCAAGGATCGTGCTGGCCGATACGGATACACTACGCACCCTGCCGCCGCGTGAATTGCGGGCAGGTTACGCGGAAGTGGCCAAGCATGGGTTGTTGCAGGGCGAATTCTGGCATTGGTGCGAAGCCAATGGCCAGGCGGTGGTGGCGGGGGACGCCGCAGCCTTGACCATTGCCGTGGTTGAATCGTGCAAGTTGAAGGCTGCCGTGGTGGCCGCGGATGAGCGGGAGGAAAGTGCTGAGGGCGGGCGCGCTTTGCTCAATCTTGGCCATACCTTTGGACACGCTTTGGAAGCGGAAGCGCGCTTTGACGGTTCTGTGCTGCATGGTGAGGCTGTGGCGGTTGGGCTTGGGCTGGCCGCTTCGCTTTCCGCGCGGCTTGGTCATTGCAGCCAGGAATGGCCTTCGCGCGTAATTGCGCACTTGACTGCCTGCGGCCTACCCGCGCGCATCACCGATCTGCCGCGCCGCTTCACGGTGGAAGCACTGCTCGGGCGCATGGCGAAAGACAAGAAAAACCGCGACGGCAAAATGCGCTTTGTTCTGCTGCGCGGCCCGGGGGATTGCTTCACCAGCAGCGATGTGCCGGCGGAGATGGTGGAGAAGCTGTTGCGGGATGAGGGGGCTGGTTAGGCAGGACGGCTTCATCAATGTGCGCGTGTTTAGGAGGACGACTTGTCAACTTACCTAAATGACGCTCCGATCACCTCCTTGCGTGGTGATCTTTTTGGCGTAACGCCATTTGCTCGCGCACTTGCGCGCAGGATCCAGGAAATGCAGGCACCCAAAGGCGTAGTCCTTGCGATTGATTGCTCCTGGGGCTCCGGCAAGACAAGCGTCATCAATTTGATCAAGGAACAACTGGAGCGCGAAGAAAGAGAAACCGACAAAGTGGCACTATCAGTAATTTTGTGCGCGAGGTAAGTTTTGTACATCAGGCTACGAATCTATCGCCGAATAGGATGGCGAATTGGGTTTTGGCCTCGTACCACTCACGCAGCGGTCGCTTAGGGCGCTGGAGTTGCGCGACCAGATTAGACCTGGCCACGCCGAGCGGTGCAGCGACGGCCTTCACCGGGAAGCGTCCCAAGGCGGCGATGGCAAGCGCAAGGCTCGTTTTTTTGGGCGTGCGGCTTCCAGGGCCTCACCCAGGATCTCGGTTTCCATGTTCTTGCGGCCAAGCAGTTGCTCGAGTTCGCCGACCCGGTTTTCAAGCTCGCGGGCGCAGCTCAGAGGCACTACTTCCTCATCGGCTCTGCCGGCTTCTTGCCCACCGTCGCTCATGCGGCGCCTCCACTGAAACAGAAAGCTCGGGTCGACGCCATAAAGCCGGGTAACGGCTGAGACCGTCATGCCAGGCTGCATAGTCTGTTAGACCAGCCGGACCTTTTCCTCGGCAGTATAGCGCCGACGGCCATGGATGCCGGAGAAGATTTCAACACGCTCAACGGGCTTCGACATAGGCGTATGCCTAGACTCTGATGACTTTAATTTGCACCATACCCTGAATTTCTGAAATAATTGGCGCACTCGTGAGGCGGGAATGCATCGAGTAGCGAGCCTATACGTTTCCATGTTGCCTCGACCGACCGTTCCGCGGCTTTTCGGAGCA
>CAIYMY010000018.1 GCA_903927465.1 uncultured Rhodospirillales bacterium
AGCAGAAAAATGACCCAGGAGTGACACGGAAGACATGGCGAAACCTCATCAAATCGAGGTAACCCATGAATCACATTACGCCGCACTCAGGAATCCCGACCAATCTCAAGCGATTGCCCTGCCGGACAGGGCGGGAACCCTTGACCACTTGGACGAACAGTTCATTCCTATAGAAATTTTTCTTTAGCTAGCTGCGTCTGGCCGAATACTAGTCTGTTTTGTTAATATGATTGACCCAGATTGTTGGATACTAGCCACCCAATCTATTTCAATCAGGATTGTCGTATCAAGCTGCGTCAATATCGCCGGGCCATTGATCTCAGCCCCCACACCCAGACGCGTGCGGTCAAGAACAGGTACCATGATCTCTGTACCATCCAGCAACATGGCCTGGGTGCTAATCTTGGCGGTGTGCGGATCGCCCTGCCCCACCTTGCCTGGCGCAGGCGCAGGTAGAACCCCTGAAGCCTCAAGGCGCAACGTAACGATCTCCATCGCCACCTCCGGAAGATCGAAACCGTAAAGTGCCTTATGTGCAGTGCTGAATTTTTGTCCGAGTAGAACAACATCGTCTTCGGTTGGCCAATCTATAGCCAGTTCGTGCCCCTGTTCTTCGTATCGCATCAAAGCAACACGCTTGAGGGATTGATCTTGCGGCAACACTGCTTCCTGCTGAAACCAAAGCTTCGCGCTTTCCTCCAAAGATTGGAAGGAGCGCTCAATGCGCCCCCAATCCGCGTCTGCCAGAGCCTCTGTTATGCTGACGGTGAATTCTGATTTCAGATCAGCGGCCAAAAGCCCCTGCGCACAAAGAACCCCTGGACTTGGTGGAACAAGAATGCGCCGCATGCCAAGCAGTTCCGCAAGAGCGCAGCCATGGAGCGGACCAGCACCGCCAAAAGGCACAAGCGTGAAGTCGCGCGGGTCATGCCCGCGTTCCACCGAAACCACACGAATAGCGCCAACCATGTTATTATTGGCAATGGCGAGAATGCCTCTGGCCGCGTCTTCTCGGCTAAGCTTCAAGGGAAGAGCAATGCGATCTATCGCCGCTCGCGCCAGATGCGCATCAAGTTTCATTCGTCCGCCAAGCAAGGTTTCCGGCAAATGGCCTAATACGAGATGCGCATCGGTAACCGTTGCCGCAGTGCCGCCACGCCCATAGCTTGCGGGGCCAGGCTCAGCGCCCGCACTTTGGGGGCCGACGGTAAGCGTGCCATCAGCCTGGCATAGCGCAATAGACCCGCCGCCAGCACCAATCGTTACCATATCAATCATGGGTAAAGGTAAGGGCCAGGGCCCTACGCGGCCAGTTTGCGTAAGGCCGATCTTGCCTTTGCTCATGAGACAGATATCAGCACTGGTTCCACCAATATCGACGGTGATGATATCCTGAATACCGGCTGCCTCGGCAATCATGCGCGCGCCCACCACGCCCGCGGCGGGGCCGGAAAGTGCGGTTTGGACGGGTGCCTGGCGTATGGCGGCCGAGCCTGCCACACCCCCGTTAGATTTCATCAAAAGGAGCGGCGCGGTAATCGCGGCATCCCTGAGCCGACCCTCAAGGCGTTCGATATAGGTTGATACAGCAGGCATGACACCGACATTCAGCACGGTGGCCATACTGCGTTCATATTCGCGGACAATGGGTAGCACATCCGACGAAGCGCTCAACGCAAGACCTGGTACTTCCTGCCGCAAAATCTCAAGTGCTTGTCTCTCATGATCTGGATTGGCAAAGGCATGAAGGAAACAAATGGCTATTGCCTTCACCCCTGCTGCAGCTGCTGCTTGCGCGGCCTGCCGCACCGCATCCTTATCAAGCGGTTCAAGCTCCTGCCCAGTAGCATCCATGCGCCCAGCCGCCTCGAACACCAATGCTGGCGGAACAGGCCGCTTTGGCTTCACCCACGACCAAAGATTGTCACGTCGCGGCAAATCTGCGCGACCTATCTCAAGGACGTGGCGGAAACCAGCCGTTGTTAAAAGAGCAGTCGGCGCTGTCCGACCCTCGAGAATGAGATTTGTGGCAACCGTAGTGCCGTGCAGAACGCGAATAATCTCGCTTGCGGCGCGCCCAGCCTGATCAAGCGCGAGCAGCACGCCCGTCAGAAATGCTTCTGATGGATCACGCGGTGTTGAGGGTGTTTTGGCTGTCCAGGCCTTGCCGCTTTCTATGTCTTGCAACGTGATGTCGGTGAAAGTCCCACCAATATCAACGGCGACAATCAGCTTTTCATGCGACGGCATCGCGATATCCTTTGCGATGGAATAGATTGGCTGCTCTCGGCTGTTCCCTCAGGGAAGCTGTTGCACCATGATCGAGTTTGGCACCGGTGATCGCAACGCCATAATGTTCGCGGGCAGCTTCGCTGGAAATGAAACCGGCGCGCCAATCCTCCAATACCTGTTCGGCAGCTCTATCGAAGGGGTGCCCCCAACCTCCCCCTCCACCGGTTTCTATGCGGAACACATCGCCTTTTTGCAGCATGGTGCCGTCAGATAGGGGTTGCAGGATTTTTTCGTGCGGCGTGCCAGGATTTACAATGGCACGACCTGAGCCACCATTCATACCGCCTGCGACACCCCATGGTGGATTCAAGACACTGTCAATACGCACCGCGAGCATCGCCTCATCTGCCATGACCTCAAATTCCCGAATGACCCCGGCACCGCCACGAAAGCGTCCTGGGCCTGAGGAATCCATATTGATACTGTAACGCCGCAATCGGACGGGATAGGATAGTTCCATAAATTCCACAGGATAATTTTCTTGCGCTACGAAATACACGGCATCGGTACCGTCCGCGAAAGGGCGGGCACCATAACCAACGCCGATACCATCACTCAGTAAGAAGCGCTTTCCATTCGAATGGCCGCGCAGCGCAATTACCACATAGGCAGAATGGGCAGCGGGCGCTTGCCCGCCACGCGCCACGGCAACCAGGCCATGCAGCGCGGCAAGAAGGCGCATCATGGTAATGCCGCGAAGACCAAGCGGCGCAGGCGCGCGCGGCGCGAGCAAGGATCCGGGCCGGAGCAGCACTTCGTCAATCGCGCGCGGCGCACCCGCATTGAGCACCTGCCCGACCTGATCCTGCAAGACATAAAGCCCCAGCGCCATGCCTGGCACATCGGGATGCATCAGCAGATTGACCGGTCCAGTCGCCTGATCATCCGTCGCCCTAGCGTCGAAAATGAAGCGATCATTTTCTGTGCGGATGAGTGAAATCCGGAGCGTAAAGGGGCCATTCCCATGGCCATCCGAATCTATACAATCTGCGAAGCTTGTTGTCCCAACTGGGAAAATAGACTTGAGCCCCTGCCGGACTACCGATTCCGTACGGCTTAGCATTTGTTCGAAGGCGTCTGTCAGAATTTCCGCCCCGAAGCGTTCGGCCATTTCCGCAAGACGTTTTTCGCCCAGCCGTACTGAGGCCATCAGCGCGCGTGTATCGCCCTGGGATTGGGTCGGGAAACGGCTATTGCGCCAGAATGTGCGGAGCAAGTCATCATTCGTTTTTCCATCTCGCATCAGGCGTACCGGCGGGATGATAATGCCTTCCTGAAAATGATCCGTCGCATCCGGGCTGAGGGAACCTGGTCGCAAACCGCCAATATCTGAGAAATGCGCCCACCCCATGACAAAGCCGATGCGTTCGCCGGTGAAAAAGACGGGCGCCAAAAAGACCTGATCATTTGAATGGGAAACAGCACCGTTACTGCCATAACAATCATTATACCAATAAAGGTCACCTTCCTGCATCGTCTCAAGCGAAAAATGCACAGCAACGGGTGCAACAATATCGCCAAATATCGGCAGATCGCTACCAACAACCATGGCTCCATTTTCATCAAAAAGTGCAGTATAAAAATCTTTTTTCTCGCGGATGAAGGCGGACATGGCCGTGCGTTCCAGCAGCGCTTCCATCTCTGCCTGTGCGGCGCGGGAGGCTCCACGGATCACCTCAAGGGTCACCACATCACAGCGCTTCATGGGCATTCCCTTCGGGCTTAAAGCTTGCATGATTTCCTTCCTGCCAGAAATGGCAGGCCACCTTTTGCTGTGGTGTGACGGTTTCGAACACTGGCGCTTCTTCCGCACAGTGTGGCCTTGCCATGGGGCACCGAGGATGAAAGCGGCAGCCTCTTGGTATATTCCTGAGGCTCGGTGGATCGCCCTGCAGCATCGGGCCTGACTGGGTTCCATCAAGATGAGGCGCAGCCGACATCAAGGCACGCGTATAGGGATGGCGCGGTGCAGCAAATATATCGCGCGCATTACCTTCCTCAACAATCTTGCCGAGATACATGACTGCGATACGATCACAAACGCGCCGGACTACGGAGAGATCGTGGGATATGAAAACATATGTCAGACCAAATCTTGCGCGCAAATCATTCAGCAATCGCAGGACCGAAGCTTGCACGGAAAGGTCGAGCCCCGCGGTCGGCTCATCAAGGATCACGATTTTGGGGCGCAGCAGCAGGATACGAGCCAAGCCCATACGGCGTTGCTGGCCGCCGGAAAGTTCATGCGGATAGCGCTCGGTCATCGCCATATCAAGCCCAACGGCTTGCATGATTTCGGCGATCCGAGCGTTTTGTTTGGCTTTATCGGTAACGCCGTGAATAGATAGGCCTTCGGCAAGAATGGCACCCAAGCGCCACCACGGATCAAGTGCCGCCCCAGGGTCCTGGTGCACATACTGAACCATACTGCGCAGCCGACGTGCTTGCCGCGGTGTTACTCCCGAAACAAGATTACCGGCTAATCGTATTTCACCCGCCGCTTCCTGCTGTAGGCCAAGCAAGGTGCGTGCAAGAGTTGTCTTACCGCAACCACTTTCACCTACAATGCCAAGCATCTCACCTTCATGGACGGAAAGGTCAACACCATCTACCGCGCGCACCCCGGCCCTATGGCGCAATAAGCCGCGCCGTGCGCCAAGCTCCACCCGAAGCCCATCAACACGCAGGATCTCAGGCAATGGCTTGCTCCGGCAATGTATCACTGTACCAGGGGCAGGCCACAGAATGCGCATCAGGCAATTGTACCAAAAGTGGGATTTTCCGCGCACATTCCGGGCGCGCGATGGGGCAGCGGGGATGAAAACGACACCCTTCAGGCTGCTGTGTTGCCGCAGGCACCGTGCCTGGAATGCCGATCAGATTGATGGCGCGATCAGGATGGCAGGCAAGCAACATCCGTGTGTATGGATGTTTCGGATTTCTCAGTACTTCTGCTGTCAATCCCGATTCTACAACTCGGCCAGCGTAAAGCACAGTCACCCTATCACATAGGGCTGCCAGAACGCCAAAATCATGGGTCACAAACAATAAAGATAAACCTTTGGACGCGACCAGATTGCGCAACAAACCCAAAATTTCCCGCTGCGTGGTCACATCCAGCGCTGTCGTAGGTTCATCGGCAACCAGCAAATCGGGTTCACACGCCAAGGCAGCCGCAATAAGCAAGCGCTGTCTTTGGCCACCGGAAAATTGATGGGGGTATTTTCCCAAGGCGCCTTCGGGATCAGGCAATTGCACGGCGCGGAATAGTTCAATGAGCTTTTCAGTATGATCCTTTCGTGACCCAGGCGCATGCTTGCGCATTATTTCGAGAAGCTGGTCCCCGGCGCGGAAAACCGGGTTGAGTGAAAGATACGGGTCTTGGGGCACGAAGCCGATTCTGCCGCGCGCGGATGCCCAATGATCCGCGACAAGGTCCCTGCCCTTGAATTCCAGCCTGCCGTTCGGAATGCTCGCATTGTTGGGCAGAATGCCCAGCACGGCACGCAGCAATGTGGATTTGCCACAGCCGCTTTCACCAACCACGCCCATGGTAACCCCGGCCGGCACCGAAAGCGTGATACCGTCAAGAATGCGTGCTAGGCCTGCATCACCACGAATATGCACCGATAGATCCTGAATGGAGAGCAGCGGCGCGCTCATCGCTTGCTCCGCCTGATCTTCGGGTCGGCGGCGTCCCTAAGGCCATCCCCCAGTAGATTGAAGCCGAGTACGAGCACCAGGATTGCCAACCCCGGGAAGGTTGGAAACCACCAGGCTTCAGGCAAATGCTGGCGCGCTTCGGATACGGCGAGCCCCCAATCCGGGGAAGGTGGTGTTGCGCCAACCCCCAGAAAGCCCAGGATTGCCGCTGTCAGGATTGTAAAGCCCATGCCAATGGTGGCACGAACAAGCACCGCTGGCGCCGCATTCGGCAGGATGTGCAGGAAAAGAATACGTAGCGGTGAAGCCCCAAGACCTGCCAAGGCATCCACGAATAGCGAACCACGCAGCCTACGGGTTTCAGCGAATACGGTGCGCGCAAAAAAGGGCCAATAGGTGAGCGCAAGCGCCACCATTGCCGCCCCGATACCTGGCGCAAGCAATTGGCCAAGCGCCAGCGCAAGAATGAGTTGCGGCACCGCGAGAAAGACATCCGTCGTCCGCATCAGGAACTCGGAAAGCCACCCCTCTCGCCATCCGGCAAAAAGCCCAATGGGCACACCGATCAGCATGGCTGCCGCAATCACGGCGACCGCGACAAGAAGCGCATTGCGCGTACCCAGAATAACGCGGGAGAAGAT
The DNA here is from genome assembly GCA_903927465.1 of uncultured Rhodospirillales bacterium. Lineage (GTDB taxonomy): Bacteria > Pseudomonadota > Alphaproteobacteria > Acetobacterales > Acetobacteraceae > Neoroseomonas. The sequence goes on from CAIYMY010000018.1 coordinate 6,597, forward strand.
GTCGCGGCCAAGATTATCGGTACCAAAGGGAAACTCGACGGAAGGCGGACGAAGGCGACGCAGCAAATGGCTTTCGAAGGCATCATTCGGATAGGGTGCGAGCCAATTCGCAAAAATCGCGACGAAGATAGCGAAAAGCACAATTAACAAGCCAAGGGCCGCAACAGGATCACGCAGCAGAACGCGAAGCGCCGTCATGCCACGTCTTCCGCAACACGCGGGTCTATAACAGCTTGGGCGACATCAACAAGCACATTCACCGCAGCATAGACAAAGCCAACAACAAGGGTGACGGCAAGAAGCGCCTTGTAATCCGCAGAAATGATCGCCTGTACGGAATAGGTACCAAGCCCAGGCCAATCAAAAATCGCTTCCACCGCGACAGCCCCAGAAATAAGGGCGCCAAAAAGCAGGCCAATCTGCGTAACCACAAGCGTGACGGCATTACGGAGGACATAAATCGTGGCGAGGCGAAAGCGACCATAACCAACAGCTTTGGCATAAAGGACGAAGTCCTTCTGCAAAACCTCCAGCACGCCAGAACGGGTGAAGCGTGCGATCGTGGCAAGACCAGGCAGGCTCAGCGTAATGGCCGGAAGAATCAGATGCTGGATACCATTCACAAACAGATCCATGCGCCCTGCGATAAGGCTATCCAGCAGCACAAAGCCAGTGACGCGCGGCGGCAACCCCAAAGCCACATCAACCCTGCCGCGCAAAGGCAGAAGATCAAGTTCCATCGCAAAAAGAAGCTGCAGCATGATGGCAAGCCAGAAGGACGCCAAGGCAAGCCCACCGACCGAAAGCAGCCGAACCAGATGATCAATCGGCCCATTGTGATTGATCGCGGCCAGAAGCCCAAGCGGCACACCAAGCAACACAGCAATGAACAATGCGGCAAAGGTGAGTTCGAGTGTCGCTGGAAGCCGCTGTATGACTTCCTCGGCCACAGGGCGACCGGAAAAAATACTCTTGCCAAAATCGCCTGTCAGAACCTGCCGTACATGGATGAAGGCCTGTTCAATAATGGGTCGATCAAGCCCGTATTGCGCGCGGATTTCGGCGATCATCGCGGGTGTTGCAGCATCCCCGGCAAGAGTAGCCGCAGGATCGCCGGGGATCACCCGTGACAAAACAAAAGTCAGAATGATCAATCCAAAAAGAGCCGGCAGCGCCATCAGGAGCCGCCGGATCACATAGCGCGCCATGAGCCGCCCTTAATTGGAGAGCGACATCAATCGCAACTCCCCACCCGAACCAACTGGGGAGAAGTTGTAACCTTGCACGCGGCGCGACAGGCCGCGCAGGTTGAGCGTGTTATAGACCCAGATATCTGGGCTATCAGCCACCACTAGGCGTGTTGCCTGCTGATAAAGCCTGTCGCGTTCTGCCTGATCAAGGCTGCTGCGTGCGCGCCGCAGCAGTTCATCCACCTGGTCGTTCTTGTACCAGGCGCTTGCCTTCCAGGTTCCGTGGAACTGGCTGTCATACATTTGGCCAATCCAGTTTTCGGGGTCAACAAAATAGGTGGAAACCCAGTGTACCCACATATCCGGCGTAGTCTGTGCCTGCGTCGTTGCCGCGGTGATGCCGGCCCAGGTATTCGTAACAATGCGAAGATTAATGCCGATCTTGCGCAGATCCGCCTGGAACATTTGTGCCGCCTGAACGGTCTGTTCCAATTCGCTTTGTACATGGATTTCAATTTCGCGGCCAATCGGGGCACCAGCCGCGCGTGCACGATCACAATATTGCTTCGCCTGATCCAGATTGAAGTTATAGCCCTGCAGGTCGGGTGGATTTCCCCAAAGATTATTCGGATTGGGGCCGCCATTGCGCACCACAAGGCCTTTTAGAATGATCTCGTTGAAGCCCTGGTAGTTGAAGGCATGGGCAAAGCAAAGCCGCGCATCGCGATTGTCAAAAGGCGCCTTCATGTTGTTCATACGCAGAATGAAAACGCGCATGCTTTCATCCCGCGCAACACGGGTACGCGCATTCCGTTCCACGCGCTCTACCTGGTCTGTGGGCAGGTAGGAATCGGTGGCATCTATTTCACCCCGCAGAAGCGCAAGAACGCGGGTAGAGGTTTCAAGGACGGGCCGCGCCCTGACCGTATCTATCGGGCGCTCCAAATGCGACCACCCCATGAAATGCCCAGGGAAACGCGCCAGATCCATGGAAACGCGGGTCTGATAGTTCGCGGGGTCAATGCGATAGGCGCCCGAACCCGCCGTATTGGCCGCAAGCCAGGCCGCCCCCCAATCATTATTCGCGACATTCGGCGCAATGACGCGCGGATTGACGATCGCGACCAGTGGGATGGCCGCCAAGAATGGGGCATAGGGCCGAGAGAGCACGAAGCGAATGGTGCGCGGGCCAGTGGCGGTCACATTTTCGGGTCTGAGGACTGGGGAAAATGCCGCCGCCGGCGCCCTGTTCATGCCCAGCAGACGGCGGAAGGAATAAACCACATCTTCCGCGGTCATATCGCTACCATCCTGGAACTTGATGCCAGCGCGCAGCGTAAAATCCCAAGTCAAACCATCAGCGCTGGTGCTGTGGCTTTCCGCCAACCAAGGTATCAACTGCGGTGGATTACCCTGATAGCGATAAAGGCCATCATAGGCGTTGAGCAGTACGAATTGGCTCGGTACGTCAAAAATCGCGTGTGGATCGAGCGTAGCGGGAAGGGTATCGCCCCAGACTAGGGGGCGCTGCTGCGCCTGGGAGGCTGGCGCGAAAAACATCGTGGCCATTGCCGCAACAGCACCTGCCATCAGGCGGAGAATTCTGGAATGAAGGCTCATGGAAACAACTCCTCTTGACCTTGCTAGACACTCATCAGACGATGTTGCGTCCCATGTGGCAAGCCCCGAACATGCCCAAAAAATTAGGCGCCTGCGGCAAGGATGATCGCAGCGCCGTCATCACCGGCTGATGTAGGCGGCAGATGCCTCAGAAGAAGCGATTTTTTGGCATGTCGAGGCCCAGATGTCCGCGCAACGTCGTGGCGGTATAGTGCTTGCGAAACAGACCTCGGCGCTGCAACTCTGGCACAACCTCATCAACGAAACCATCGAATGCCCCGGGAAACCAGGCGGGTAGAATATTAAAGCCATCCGCGGCACCACCTTCGAACCAGGCTTGCAGGGTATCGGCAATATCCTCCTTGGTGCCGGCAATCACCCAATGCCCGCGTGCGGCACCCGTCAGATTATGAAGGTCGCGCCATGTCATGCCTTCGCGCCGCGCCTTTGACAGCATCGCGCGGGCAAAACCATGCGATGTGTTTGGCAGAGGCAAATCAGGCACTTTTTCATCCAGGGGAAAGCCAGAAACATCCAAGCCCAGACGCGCCGAGAGCAGACTGGCGGCATTGGTATGCGTGATAAAGGATTGCAGCTTATCAAGCGTCGCCCAGGCGTCTTGGCGCGTGCGGCCAAGTATCGGCATCACGCCCGGCAAGATGGCGATTTCATCCGGATGGCGCCCAAATCGTGGCATCCGATCCTTCAGGGCGCTATAGGCCTGCTTTGCTTCTTCAAAGTCCTGAACGACTGAAAACACAACATCCGCCGTACGTGCAGCAAGATCCAGGCCTGTTTCGGAGGCGCCGGCCTGCAAGATGATTGGCCGCCCCTGAGGGCAGCGCCCGATATTGAGCGGTCCACGGACCTGAAAATACTTGCCGATATGATTGAGTTGCTTCATCTTAGCCGGGTCTATGTATTGACCCGTCTCACGATTGGCGATGATGGCGCCTTCATCCCAGCAATCCCAAAGACCCATCACAACATCGACAAATTCTTCCGCTACGCGATAACGATCGTCATGCTCAGGTAAGTCGCGGCCGAAATTCGGCGCGGCGCGGGGATTGGAACTGGTTACAGCGTTCCAGGCAGCGCGCCCGCTGCTCAAATGATCAAGTGATGCGAAAAGACGCGCCACATTGAAGGGTTCATTGAAGCTTGTGGAAGCGGTAGCCCCAAGCCCGATATGGGATGTCGTCGCAGCCAGAGCGCCCAGCATGGTGAGTGGTTCGAAGCGCGCCGTGAAGGAGGGATGGTCATTCGGGCCGGCGGAGAGAGTATCACCCAGAAAGAACAGGTCAAAAAAGCCGCGCTCCGCAATCCGGGCAATGTGCTGAATGACAGTCAGGCTTTGGAAACTGTCATAGGCGCCTTCCATACGCCATCCAGCGATATGATTTCCCGTCCCAAGCACGAATACGCCGAGATGCATTTTGCGATGACGCATGAGAAAGCCTGCCTTATTCTAAATTGCGTTACCCCAGCCGCGTGACCGACCGTTCACCGCCTACAAACCGCCTGAGTTCCAGGTCATTTGCAAGCCTTCATCCTCCTTCTGTGCTCTTCCAATTAAATTGGAGGATAATGCGCTCAGAAGTTACTCGGCGCTATTGCCTGAAGTCAGTTCCATCGCTAGCATTGTGACCCTTCAATTGAAGCAGAGTCCCGGTGCCGATTTCCTCCACACGCTACCGCCTTGGATTTGACATTGGCGGCACTTTCACCGACTTCGTTTTGCTGGACTCAGCGAATGGCGGCATAACCCTGTATAAATGCCTGACCACACCGGAAGACCCGGCTGAGGGTGCGCTGATAGGTATCCGCGCCATCACCGCAAAAGCGGGGATTGCCGTTTCAGATCTGGGCGAAATTCTCCATGGCACCACACTCGTCACCAATGCGCTGATCGAACGGCGTGGCGCGTCCACTGGGCTTCTGACCACGCGCGGTTTTCGGGACGTGCTGGAACTTGGCATCGAACAGCGCTATGATATTTATGATCTGTTCCTGAAGTTTCCTGAACCTATCGCACCACGGCGCCACCGTATCGAGATCACCGAACGCGTCACGCATGACGGGGTGGTGATTGCGCCACTTGATGGTGATGAGGTGCGGGCAGCCGGGGCGCGCCTGATCGCCGATGGCTGCGGCGCCATCGCGATCTGCTTTCTGCATGCCTATGCCAATCCAGCGCATGAGCAGGAAGCGGCTGCCATTCTGCGCACTGCCTTTCCCGATATTTCCATTAGCCTATCCAGTGAAGTGGCGCCTGAGATTCGTGAATATGAACGCAGCGTCACCACCTGCGCCAACGCCTTTGTGCAGCCATTGATGGACCGCTATCTGGGCCGCCTACTGCGCGAAATGGAGGCATTGGGCTTCAAGGGGACCTTGCGGCTTATGCAGTCTGATGGTGGGCTTTGCGCGCCCGCAGTGGCGCGCGCCTTTCCCATCCGCCTGCTGGAATCCGGGCCCGCCGGCGGCGCTTTGGCGACAGTTCTATTCGCTCGTGCCGCGGGTCTGCCTGATGCGCTGGCTTTCGATATGGGCGGCACTACCGCAAAATCCTGCCTAATTGAAAATGGCCGCGCCGAAGTGGCGCCCATGATGGAAGCCGCGCGCGTGCATCGCTTCAAGCGCGGCTCTGGCTTGCCGATCCGTGCGCCGGTGGTGGATATGATTGAAATCGGTGCTGGCGGCGGGTCTATCGCTGATGTGGATGAAACCGGGCTGATCAAGGTTGGGCCCCATTCGGCGGGCGCCAATCCTGGCCCCGCCTGTTATGGACGCGGTGGAACACGCGCGACCGTGACTGATGCCAACCTGCTGCTTGGATATTATGATCCGGGCTTCTTCCTGGGTGGTACCATGGCGCTTGATCGCGCGGCGGCGGAACAGGCGCTGGCACGCTTGGGTGAAAGGCTTGGCCTATCCGCCATCGAAGCCGCCTGGGGAGTCCATGCCGTAGTCTGTGAGGCCATGGCGGGCGCAACGCGCGTGCATCTGGTGGAAAAGGGCCGCGACCCGCGGCGCTACGCCATGGTTGCCTTCGGTGGCGCGGGGCCGGCGCATGCGGCGCGCGTGGCACGTATTTTGGGGATTGAGGAGATTCTGGTGCCGCCCGCTTCGGGTGCGGCTTCGGCGCTTGGCTTTTTGGCTGCACCTTTGGCCTTCGAAACATCACGCAGCATCATCACACCACTTGGCGCCACGGCTGACTTTACCTCAATAGCGGTAGCGCTTGCCGCGCTTGAAACGGACGGACGCTCTCGGCTGCGCAGTGCGGGTGTCGCTGAAGATAACATGCGCGTTGAACGAGCGGCAGAAATGCGCTTGGTCGGGCAATTGCATCAAATCATGGTGCCACTACCCGATGGCATGATTGACGCGTCACGCCTGCCCGATATCCGCGCGCGTTTCATCGAAACCTATCAGCGCCTTTACACCCGTGCGGTCGAAGAAGCGGAGATTGAGCTTCTGTCACTGCGTGTGCGCGTGATTTCACCCGAACCTGAGATTGTTGTCTCCGGCGCGGTTGGCGAAGCCGTCGGGGAAGGGACAGCGTTGAAAGGCAATCGACCCGCTTGGTTCGATGGTGCCTTCCACGACACGCCTGTCTATGATCGCTACCGCCTCAAACCCGGGCAAAGCCTGGCCGGTCCGGCGATTATCGAGGAGCGGGAAGCCACCACAATCATCGCGCCGGGTGACGCGCTGACAGTTGATACCGTTCTCAATCTCCGCATCGCTGTGGGGGCTACGGCAAGATCAGACGCCCTGGTAACGCCAGGCATGGCGCTGGAGACCGCCATGGCGCGCATTGAGGCCGATCCCATCGGGTTGGAGATCATGTGGTCGCGCTTGATCTCCATTGTCGAGGAGATGTGGCAGACCGTTTGCCGCACGGCCTATTCCCTGATTATTGCCGAAGCACAGGATTTCGCGAATGAAATTCTGGACCCGCAAGGCAATCCGTTGGCGCATTCACCGCGCGCCATGCCGCTTTTCAACCTGACCCTGACCCGCTGCGTGAAGGCGCTGCTGGAACATTTTCCGGCCGAGACATTGCAGCCCGGCGATGTCTTGGTGACAAACGATCCTTGGCTTTGTGCAGGGCATTTGTTTGATATCGCCCTGGTCACGCCTGTTTTCAATCAAGGCCGTGTGGTGGCGCTGATGGGTACGGTTGGGCATGTCAGCGACATTGGTGGTGTGAAGGACCCACTGGCGGCGCGCGAAATCTATGATGAAGGCGTGCAGATCCCGCCCATGAAATTGTATGAGGCAGGGCGGCCTGATCGTTCGCTGTTTCGTATTCTGGCCGCGAATATCCGCAATAGCGACCAGGTGCTAGGCGATATCGAATCCATGGTGACGGCCAATGCGCTGGGCGCGCAGCGCCTGGTGGCATTCATGGAAGAATATGGTTTGCAGGATTTGGCCGCGCTGGCCGCCGTGGTGCAGGGCCGGAGTGAGGCCGCCACCCGTGCTGCCATCCGCGCTGTGCCCGATGGCGTTTACGAAAGTGAGATCGAAAATCGCCCACTGGGTGAACCACTACGCTTCCGCGTGCGCGTCCATAAAAAGGGCGATACCATTCATGTGGAGCATGTGGAAGCACCACCCACGCTGCCGCGTGGTGGGCTGAATTGCACCATGAATGTCACTGCCGCGCATTCTTCCTATCCCATCAAATGCATGTTGACACCGGGTGTGCGTGGCAATGCGGGTTGTTATGCGCCCATCAGCGTAGTTGCCCCTGAAGGCTCGGCACTGAACTGCAAGCCGCCCGCTGCGGTGGCCTATCGCACTAGGCTGTCCTGGTTTTTGGGCCCCAACCTTTATCGCGCGCTGGCGCCGGCCATTCCCGATAAGGTGCAGGCCTTCACCGGGCTGCCGAAATCCTTCGGCTTTTATGGTCGCAATATGCAGGGGCGCGTGGCGTCAGATCATTTCTTCATGGGCGGCGGCCAGGGTGCTTCTTCCAAGGCTGATGGCAAGTCCGGACTGCTTTTCCCAACCAGCGCAGCCAATACGCCGGTGGAACTATTAGAATCGCGCATGCCGGTGCTGGTGATGGAAAAGGGGCTGGTCGCCGATAGTGGCGGGGCTGGTCGCCAGCGTGGCGGGCTTGGCCAGCGCATGCGGGCGCGTCGGCTTGCAGCAGGCAATGAACCGATCATGGTTGGGCTCTACCCCGAAGGCGTTGGGCTGAAGCCGGAAGGGCTTTTTGGTGGCCGTCCAGGCGCGCCCGGCAAAGGCGCGGTGAAAGGCCCGAACGATGCGATAGCACGTGATGTCGGCACTGGTGAATTGGTCGCGCTGACGGACACAGAGACGGAGATTGAAGGCAGAATTGCCGGCGGCTCGGGCTTTGGCAAACCCTGGCAGCGGCCAATTGAGGCTGTGCAGACCGATTTGGATGATGACTATATTACGCCAGAAGGCGCCAGACGTGATTATGGCGTTATACTTGGCGCTGATGGTCGCATTGATCCTGTCGCCACCGCGCGGCGGCGGGCAGAAGGCAAAGACGCGGATAGTGCATTGGCAACAACCACCGGGGGCTCACCATGATTGATCATCCTTCTCGTCGCGGCTTGCTTGCTGGGGCTGCGGCGCTTGGCTTGGCCGCACCAGGCATTTCCTGGGCTTTTGAGCGCGATGGCAACCGCAAGGTGCTGGTCTTTTCCGGTAATCAGCAGGTGCCGGTGCTGGACCCGCATGTGCGTTATGATTGGTCAACGCGCATGATCCAACAGGGTGTCTATGACGCGCTGTTGAAGTATGAGGGCGATCCGCCACGCATTGTGCCCTGGCTTGCGGAACGGCATGAGGTTTCGGCCGATGGCCTCACCTATACTTTCCATCTGGTCGGCAACGCGAAATTCCATAATGGCGACCCGGTGGATGCTGAAGCGGTACGCTTTTCTTTTCAGCGTGGCTTGCGTCTGAATGCCGGCATCGCCTGGATGCTCACGGATTTCCTGAAGCCGGAGAAAATTACGGCGGTGGATGCGCGGACGGTACGCTTCACGCTGGAACGCCCCTTCGCGCCGTTCCTTTCCTATGTGCCTTGGTGGTATATCGTGAACCCGCGCCAGGTGATGGCGAACCAGGAAGGTAATGACCTTGGCCGCAAATGGCTGACAGAAAATGGCGCTGGTTCCGGACCCTTCAAGCTGCGCCGCTTTGACAGCAATACCCTAATCCATCTTGACGCAGTGCCCGATTATTGGAAAGGCTGGCCCATGGCCGGCAATGATCGGCTGTCGGGCATCATCTACCGCATCATCCGCGAAGCAGCGCCACGCAAGGCCGCGTTACAGAGGCGCGAGGCGGATATCATCACCAACCTCACGCCCGACGATCTTGAACAACTGGCGCGCGTTCCGGGCGTGGTGGTGGAAAACCACAAGGGTTCGACCACCTTCGGCATCAAGTTCAATTGTCAACAAGGTCCTACCGCCGATATCAACCTGCGCAAGGCCATCGCCTATGCCTTCGATTATGAGTCATTGCTGACCATCCACAACGGCGCGGCAACGCTGATGACGAGCCCCTTTCCGGATTCCATGGCGGGCCATATCAATGTCCCCGGTATTCCGCGCAAAGATCTCGACAAGGCGCGCGATTTCCTGCGCCGCTCTCGCTTCCCCAATGGCGGCATTGAGCTTGAATATGTCCATGTGGCGGGGCTTGAGGATGCGCGGCGCATCGGCCTTGCCCTGTTGGATAGCCTGCGCGCCTTGGATATTCGGGTGAATATTGTGGGTCAGCCCTGGCCAACCATGACCAGCCGCGGCTCCAAACCCGAAACATCGCCGAATATGATGTCGATCTACGTGACACCTGTGGGCACCGACCCAGACACCGTGGCCTATCAATACCATCGTTCGTCATGGGGCCTTTATTACGGCACAGCGCATTACGATAATGCCGAGGTTAGCCGCATGATCGACGAGGCACGCGGCGAGACTGATAACGCCAAGCGTACGGCGCTTTATGCCCGTATTCAGACACAGATCGTCGAAGATCAACCGGAACTTTTCGGCATGGTGGCAAACCGGCTCTGGGCGCGGCGCGATTATGTGCGTGGCTTCACCTTCAGCCCTGTCCGTTTCACGGGTGAGATTGATTTCTATCCCCTTTGGGCCGTAGGCTGAATAACGGGTGGCAGGCTATATCCTACGCCGCATCGGCCTTGCGGGGCTGATGCTGTTCGGGCTGGTCTGCCTGACCTTTGTCATTTCCAATATCGCACCATCCGATCCGGCGGCATTGGCCGCCGGACCAGATGC
>CAIYMY010000019.1 GCA_903927465.1 uncultured Rhodospirillales bacterium
GAAACATGAGATGTAACCTTCCTGATAGCACAAAAGGGGACGGGCTGTTTATTGCCTCATGTCTTTTGTCTCAACAATCAGCCTGTCCCCTTATTTGTCCTCATAAAAACATTCTACAAGCCAAGCTGTTTAAAAAAGTCCGTTCCTTTGTCATCTACCAGGATAAATGCAGGGAAGTTTTCAACTTCGATCTTCCAGACCGCTTCCATACCCAATTCAGGAAAATCAATGCATTCTACTTTTTTGATATTCTCTTCAGCGAGAACAGCAGCCGGACCACCAATGGATCCGAGATAGAAGCCGCCGTATTTCTTGCAGGCATCAGTAACCTGCTGGCTACGGTTACCTTTGGCGATCATGATCAATGAGCCGCCTTTTGACTGCAGTTCATCAACGTAAGAATCCATCCTGCCGGCGGTTGTCGGTCCGAAAGATCCCGAGGCCTTGCCTGGCGGGGTCTTGGCCGGACCGGCGTAATAAATTGGATGGTTGAGCAGATATTCAGGGAGCGGCTGGCCGCTGTCCATAATTTCCTTGAATTTGGCATGGGCAATGTCCCGGCCAACCACGATAGTGCCGGAAAGCAAGAGCGGCGTGGATACCGGATGTTTGGTAAGCTCCGCCAGGATTTCTTTCATCGGCTTGTTGAGATCGATCTTGACACCATGCTCATGCTTGCCGCGATATTGCGCGGGAATCAGGCGGCCTGGGTTACGGTCCATCTCCTCGACAAAAAGACCATCTCTGGTGATTTTTGCTTTAATGTTACGGTCAGCCGAGCAGGAGACCGCCATTCCTACCGGACAGGAAGCGCCATGACGAGGCAGGCGAATGACCCGTACATCATGGGCAAAATATTTGCCGCCAAACTGGGCACCGATACCAAGCTTCTGGGCAGCTTCGAGGAGCCTGTTTTCAAGCTCGACATCACGGAAGGCCTGACCATGCTCATTGCCGCTCGTCGGCAGACCGTCGAGCTCTTTGGCTGTTGCCAGTTTAACCGTTTTCATGCAGGCGTCCGCAGAGGTACCGCCGATAACAAAGGCAATATGGTACGGAGGGCATGCAGCCGTGCCGAGATATTTCATCTTTTCGACAAGAAATTTGAACAGTTTGTCCGGCGTCAGGAGTGCTTTGGTCTCCTGATAGAGCATGGTTTTGTTGGCAGACCCGCCCCCTTTGGCCATGAACACAAACTTGTAATAATCACCGTCTGTTGCCAGAATATCGATCTGCGCCGGCAGATTGGTGCCGGTGTTGATCTCTTCATACATATCGAGCGCTACGGTCTGTGAATAACGGAGATTTTCTTCGGTATAGGTTTTGTAGATGCCCTTGGAAAGCCACTCTTCATCCTTAACGCCGGTCCATACCTGCTGACCTTTTATTGCCGCTACGGTCGCAGTGCCGGTATCCTGGCACATTGGCAGCACACCGCCGGCGGCGATATTGGCGTTTTTCAGCAGATCGAGTGCCACGAAGCGATCATTCGCACTCGCTTCCGGATCCTTTAGAATTTTCGCTAGCTGCGCCAGATGCGCCGGGCGCAGCAGATGGGACACATCCGTGCAGGCCTGGAAAGCGAGGGCTTCCAGCGCGGCGGGCTTCACCTTCAAAACGGTCTTGCCATCGACCTGCATGGTGGAAACACCATCAATCGGCAGCTTGCGCCAGGGCGTGGTATCGGTGCCGAGTGGGAACATGGGTGAATAGCGGAAATTTTCCGGGCGCGCCGGGGCGGCGACATCAAGCGGCGGTGTCATTGGCCTATTCTCCAACCAGCAATTTTCTCGCGGCGCGAAGGCCGCTTTTTCGGAAACCCTATTACCAGCAGCGGCGGAAAACCGCCAAACCTTCAATCCCGCCCATCACGCAAGCGATTCTGCGCCATGGTCCAGGCAATGCCAAAGGCGCGGAATTCATGCCCGGCAATCTGGCGCAGCTTCTTTTCCACCGGGGCGGCAATCTCCCCTAGCGGGGTGCCATTGCTCGCCTTGGCCAATTCACGCCCGAGCGCGGTCGCCAAAGCCACACCGCGGCCATTGCAGCCGGTCCAGCTCAGCACGCCAGGCGCCAATTCATAAACATGCGGCATCTTGTCATCGGTGGCCGCCACATAGCCCCACCAAGTGTAATCGAATTTCACATCACCAATTTGCGGAAATACGCGCTTCACCCGTTCCGTGATGCGCGCGCGAATGCGCCCCTCCCAGCCAAAGGGCACAATCAAGCCGCCGCCCGTCACCAGCCTTCCATTCGCATCAAAGCGATAGAAATAAAGATCGCCTTGTGTGTCCGAAAGCGCATGCCCCTGCGGCAGGATGGATTTGCGCACATTGTCGGAAAGCACCGATGTGCCCATCTGGTACGACCGCACCGGTACAATGCTGTGCTTCAGCCCCGGCCAGAAATCCCCGGTATAGGCGTGGGTCGCAATGATCACGCGTTCGGCGTGCAAAACCCCGCGCGGCGTTTCCACCGCCCAACCGCCCGGCACCTGCCTGATGGCGCGCACCGGGCTTCCGGTATGCACCACCGCCCCCGCGCGCATCGCTGCCGCTGCCAGGCCGCGCGCATAGCCCAGCGGATTGATCCGCCCGCCGGTCTTATTCTCCCACCCGCCATGCCAGTAATCCGTACCGGCGAGGGAGGCCATTTCCGCGCGATCCACCATGCGCACCGGGGCGCCGCGGCGGCCCCATTGTTCCACGCGCGAGGCTACCAGCTTCATGCGTGATGCCCGATGCGCCGGCTGAATCCAGCCATTCTGCACCGCTTCCGCCTGGATGCCGTGCTTTCGGATCAGGTCAAACACCAGGGACGCACTGTCGCGGATGAGGCCAACCAATTCTTCGCCCTTGTCGCGCCCGCCATGCTCGCGTGCGACACTCGCCACAATGGCATCGGGGTCAAGGCGCGACATATTGGGAATGACTTGCCCATTATTGCGCCCGGAAGCGCCCCAGCCGATTTCCGCGCCTTCCAGCACTGTCACGGGCACGCCGGCTTCGGCTAAATGCAGCGCCGCCGATAGCCCGGTGAAGCCAGCGCCCACTACGGCAACGCCAGTGCGCGCTTCGCCCAGCAGCGGTTCCGTCGCGGGCGGTGCGGGCGCGGTGGCGGCCCAAAGGCTCGGCGGCATAGGCGTTGAGACGGCATTCATGCGCTTTTCCTTCCGGTGAACAGCACCGCGGCGAGCATCCCGGCAACGGCCAAGCCCGCCCCCAGAATTTGCAGCAGGGAAAGCGGTTCACGCAACCAAAGCCCCGCCAGCAGCAGCGCCACCACCGGCACCATGACAGAAAGGGTGGCGGCGCGCGTGGCCCCCAGCAGTTCCACCGCCCGGGCGAAGAAGAACATCGCCACACAGCCCAGCACCAGACCCTGAGCGATAAGGTGGAACAGCACCAAGCCCGCCGGCATGGCAAACACCTCGGCCGCGCGCATCGGCAGCCAGAAGGGCAGGATGGCCAGGCCCGAGACAATGGTGATGGCCGCGGTGGCGGGGATCGCCGGCACCTGCCAGCGGCGCAGCAGCAGCGTGAACACCGCCCAAGTGGCGCCGGATGCCATCAGCAGCAAATCGCCGCGCCAGGCGCCGGGGTAATCGCCCATCACGCCATCCCAACCAATCATCAGCACCCCCATCACCATGGCACCGAGCGCCAGCGCCCGGCCCTGCGTGGGCCATTCCTTCAACAAGGGTATCGCCAGGATCGCGCCGACAATCGGCGCCGTCATGGGCGCAATGGTGCCGCCATGCGATGCCGGCGCATAGACCAGCGCCACCAGGAACAGCATCAGATTGGGCGCGCCACCAAACAGCGCCAACAACAGGATGCGCTTGAGCCCAAGCCGCAGCAGCGTCGCCCGCGCCGCCCAGGCAAAGGGCAGCAGCGCCATCATGCCAACACCGTAGCGAAACGCCGCCAGATCAAAGCTGCCGAAGCTGCCATCCGCCAGCACGGGTCGCGCCACCACCGCATGGCCGCCCCAGATCAGGGCGGAGGCAAAGCCAAAGGCCAGTCCCAGAATGAGTTTCGGGTTCATCGCCCCTTTTGTACCCGGAGCATTTTCAAGCCAAGCGAAATCGCTTGGCGACTCGGAAAATACGACCGATCAAAAGCGCGCTTCCCTCAATCCACCACCAGGGTTACAGCAGGTGCAACCGCACGAAAGGCTTTCGCATGTTCTACGAACCCCGTCTTGGTCATGGCCTGCCGCATGACCCCTTCAAGGCCATTATCGCGCCGCGTCCGATCGGCTGGATTTCCAGCCTGGATCAGCAAGGCCGACCCAATCTGGCGCCCTATAGCTTCTTCAACGCGGTGCATTCCAGCCCGCCCATGCTGGCCTTCACCAGCGAAAGCATGAAGCACAGCGCAGCTAACGCGATTGCCACCGGGGAATTTGTCTTCAACCTCTGCACCCGGCCTTTGTTCGATGCGATGAACATCTCCTCCGACACGCTGCCGGAAGGTGTCAGTGAATTCGAAGCCGCCGGCCTTGCCACCGCCCCCTGTCGCATTGTGAAGGCGCCGCGCGTCGCCGCTGCTCCCGCCGCTTTGGAATGCAAGGTGACGCATTCCATGCAGTTGCAGGATATGCATGGCGCGCCGGTCAAGGGTTGGATCATCATCGGCCAGGTGGTCGGTGTTCACATAGATGAGGCCTATATCACCGACGGCCGCTTTGACACGGCCAAGGCGCAGCCATTAGCGCGCTGCGGGTACCGGGATTACGCGGCGGTGACGGAAATGTTCGAAGCGCTGCGCCCAACGGATGGCGGCGGTTATGCGCTTGGGCAGAAGGATAAGTAATTCAAATTAAAAGTGACTCCAGCCGCCTTGCGGTAGCGTGATGGCGGCACCTGAGCCATCACGCACCACAACCCCATCACCCGCAACAAAGCGCCCAAGACGCGCCACCGGCACACCGGCCTTGATACTTGCGGCCTGCACCGCCGCCGTATCTTCCGGCGCGGCGGCAAACAGCAATTCGTAATCGTCCCCGCCGGTCAGGATCAGCGGCAGTAGCGCGGCATCGGCGGCAAGCGCGGCGCGCGCAGCGGCGGAAAGCGGCGCGGCATCGGCCATGATCTCCGCCCCGCACCCCGCCGCGCGACAGAGATGCCCCAAATCCTGCACCAACCCATCCGAGACATCCATCGCCGCCCGCGCCACGCCGCGCAGCGCCTGGCCAAGCGCCAAGCGCGGTTCCGGCAGCCGGTAGCGCCGCGCCAAATGCCCTTCCGCATCAGCAGCCAGCTTGCCCTGCAACACACGCAACCCCAGCGCGCCATCGCCAATACTGCCTGAGACCCAGACGTCATCGCCAATCCGCGCACCGCGCCGATGCAAAGCCCGCCCCGGCGGTACGGTCCCGATAATGGTCAGCGAAAAACAGGCGGGGCCGGGCGTCGCCACCGTATCGCCGCCCAGCACCGCAATGCCGTAGCGCTGCTGATCTTCTGCCAAGCCCGCGACGAAATCCGCAATCCAGCTATCCGGCGTGCCGCGCGTAAATGCCGTGGTCATCAGATAACCCAGCGGCGCCGCCCCCATCGCCGCAAGATCGGACAGATTCACCCGCAGCAATTTACGCGCGATCATGCCGGGCGGATCATCGGGCAAGAAATGCACGCCTTCCACCAGCGCATCCGCCGCCAGCACCAATTGTTGTCCCTCGGGCGGTGTCAGCAGCGCAGCATCATCACCCAAATCAAGTGCGCCATCACCCGCCAGCGGGCGGAAATGCCGCGCGATCAGGGCGAATTCACGGGGCAGGCCCATGGCGCGCTTCAGGCGCCCGGCGCGAAATCCGCCGGGCGCAGCCGATGCGCCAGCGTATCCAACATGCCATTGGCGTAGCGGATGGCTTCCTCATCCAGAAAGCCCGCCGCGATATCCAGATACTCGTTGATCACAACCCGCGCCGGTGGTTCATGCGCCTGCATCAATTCACCGGTCGCAGCGCGCAGCAAGGCGCGCAAAACGGGGTCCAGCCGGTCCAGAGTCCAGCCCTTTTGCAGGCAATCCCTGATAGCGGCGTCCGCCACCTCGGCATGATCGGCCACCTGCTTCAGTATCGCCTGGAACAGCGGAATATGCGCATCCGGCACGCCGCCTTCTTCAAATTCAATCGGGCCCACTGGCGCGGCAATACGATGGCGGATGAATTGATCCGCGACGGCCTCCACACTCTCACCCGTATGCTCACTTTGGAATAATGCCTGCACCGCGGCAACGCGGGCGCCGGTGCGTGGGCGCGCAGACGCGCGCCTTTCGGCTTTCATGCCAATCCCCAACTTCTCGCCAGGGTGATTTGCGCAACCAGCGCATGGGCTGCTTCCATGCCTTTGTTCATGCGATCAGGGCGTGAACGCGCTTCCGCCTGCGCCAGACTATCCACCGTCAGTAAGCCAAAGCCAATTGGCACACCGCTTTCCACCGCAATATCCATCACACCGCTGCATATGGCATCACAAATGAAGGTGTAGTGATCCGTCTCACCCTTCACCACACAGCCCAGCAGCAAATAACCATCCCAGCGCCGCCTGGCTCTCATTGCCATGCGCAGCGCGGCGGGCAATTCATAGCCACCGGCGACATCCACGGTTTCAACCTCGGCCTTCAAATCCTGCAGCACCGCCATGGCGCCAAGCCGCATGCCTTCGACCACATCGCGGTAATAGGGCGCTTGGATTACCAGAATGCGCGGCGTATCGCCGGCAAGATGCGCGCTGCCTCTTGTGGGGCCATCAATCGTGCTCATGGCGTTTTCTCCGAAGGAAGGGGGCGGGTTTCCAGCACTTGCAGCCCGTAACCTTCCAGCCCAATCAGCGGGCGTGGATTATTCGAAAGCCGAATGATGCGCTTCACGCCAAGATCTTCAAGGATCTGTGCGCCAATGCCGTAATCGCGGATTTCCGGCGCAATCGCATTCGTGGCGCCGCGCTTCAGGCGAATGGAAAGCGCATCGGGCCGCGGGTCGCGCAACAGCACCACCACGCCGCGCCCGGCCGCATCAATCATGCGCATCGCCGCGTGCAAATCGCCAAGCCCGCGTCCCGAGATGATTTCGCGGAACAAAGACGCCGCATGCATGCGCACCAGCACCGGCGCATCGGTGCTGACATCACCCTTCACCAGCGCCAGATGCTCACCAGGTGCCGCCGTGCTTTCATAGACAATGGCGCGCCAGGTGCCGCCGATTGCCTGCTCAACCTCACCTTCCTGCACACGGCGCACCAGCTTTTCGGTCCGGCGGCGATGCCCGATCAAATCGGCAATGGTGCCAAGCTTCAGCCCATGATGCTGCGCAAAGGCCACCAGATCCGGCATGCGCGCCATGGTGCCGTCATCATTCATGATCTCACAAATCACGCCGGAGGGATTGAGCCCCGCAAGACGCGCGAAATCCACCGCCGCTTCCGTGTGGCCGGCGCGCACCAGCGTGCCGCCTTCCCGCGCCACCAGCGGAAAGACATGGCCGGGCGTCACGATATGCTCACGCCCCACTTCAGGATTGATTGCAACCGCGACGGTCCGCGCGCGATCAGCGGCAGAAATCCCCGTGGTCACGCCATCACGCGCTTCGATGGAAACGGTGAAGGCGGTTTGATGCCGCGTGCCATTGGATTGCGCCATCAGCGGCAGGCCCAGCTGATCCACGCGCGCACGCGTCATGGAAAGGCAGATCAGGCCGCGCGCATAACGCGCCATGAAATTGATCGCATCCGGGGTCGCGAATTGTGCGGGGATCACCAGATCGCCCTCATTCTCGCGGTCTTCATCATCCACCAGGATGAACATGCGCCCACGGCGCGCTTCTTCCAGCAATTCCTCGGTCGGTGAGATGAAGTCAGCGAAGGATGTACGGACGGCGGTATTGCTTGAATGGGAAGTCATGCCCTGAACTCCAGCATGCGGGCGACGTAACGGGCCAGCGTGTCTATTTCGATATTGACGCGATCACCGGGCTGCAACGTGCCAAAGCCCGTCATCGCGGCGGTATGGGGGATGATGTTGACGCCGAATGTCGCGCCGTCAACCTCATTCACGGTCAGCGAAACGCCATCAAGGGCGACAGAACCTTTGGACGCGATGAAAGGCGCCAAAGCCTCCGGCGCGCGGAAGCGCCAGCGGACCGAGGCATTTTCGGGTGTCGCCGAAATCACCTCCGCCACGCCATCCACATGGCCGGAGACCAAATGCCCGCCCAATTCATCACCCAGCTTCAGCGCGCGTTCCAGATTGACCTTGGAGCCTTTCTTCCAGCTGCCCAAAGTGGTTTTGGCGACCGTCTCGGCCGAGGCATCCACGCTGAAGGAATCCGCTGACAACTGCACCACCGTCAGGCAAACGCCCGAACAGCAAATGGAAGCGCCCAGGACAGCCGGCGTTGGTTGCAGCAGGAAATCGGGGGCCACGCCCATCACCAGGCGCAGATCATGCCCGCCGCCAATCGGCTGCACCTCTCTGACCGTGCCAAGGGCCGTGACGATACCGGTGAACATGGCGCTAATCCTCGATGCGTTCGAATTCAGAGAGCATATCATCGCCAAGCGCCCTCAGGGCCGTGCGACGAAAACGAGGCATGGCGCTGAGCGCGGCAAGACGCAAGCCCTCAGTTGCCGGATGCCCATCGCCACCCATCACGGCGGGGGCGTGAAACCAGGCCAGCCGGTCCACCAGGCCCTGCCGGAGCAGCGCCGCCGCCAAGCCCGCGCCGCCTTCGGCCAGCACGCGCGTCACGCCGCGCCGGCCAAGGGCGCGGAGCAAAGACGGCAGATCAAGCCCGCCAGCCGCATGGGCCGGCACGGTCACAATATCCGCACCAGCTTCCATGAAGGGCGCCTGCACCGCCGGCGGATGGCCGGGGGCAGTGATGATCAGCACTGGCGCCACGCCCGCGCTTTGCACCAACCGGGCGCCTGGCGGCGTGCGCAGCCTGGCATCCGCCACCACGCGCAGCATGGGCACACGCTCCATCCCCGGAATGCGGCAGGTCAGGTCCGGATCATCCGCGAGCACGGTGCCGGACCCCACCAGAATCGCATCATGCCGCGCGCGGAGCGCATGCACTTCGCGCCGTGCCGCCGCGCCCGTGATCCATCGGCTTTCACCGGTAGCCGTCGCGATGCGGCCATCCAAGGTAGACGCTAATTTCAGCGTCACCACCGGCATGCCCGCCTGGATGCGGCGGAAAAACCCGGCATTGAGCGCGCGGGCTTCGGCTTCCAGCAGGCCTTCTTCCACGACAATCCCGGCACCACGCAGCATGGCAAGGCCGCGGCCATTCACGCGCGGGTCGGGGTCGCGCATCGCCATCACCACGCGGGTAATGCCGGCCTCCGCCAGGGCTTCACAACAGGGCGGCGTGCGGCCGTGATGGGAACAGGGTTCAAGCGTGACGTAAGCCGTGGCGCCACGCGCTGCCTCACCAGCACGGCGCAGTGCTTCGGTTTCCGCATGGGGTCTGCCGCCGGGCTGGGTCCAGCCGCGGCCAATCACGCGGCCATCCTTCACCAGCACGCAGCCTACGGCAGGGTTCGGCCAGGCATTGCCCAGGCCCCGCCGCGCCAGGGCGAGTGCCGCGCGCATGTGAAGCAGATCGTCATTCATCGCAGCATCATCTGGGCCAGCCCCACGCCGGAGCTATTCCTTCCGCCCCAATTCGCCCAAAAAGGACTGGAAATCCTTCGCCTCGCCAAAATTGCGATAGACGCTGGCGAAGCGCACATAGGCCACCTGGTCCAATTCCTTCAGCGTTTCCATCACAATCTCCCCGATCTTGTTGGAGGGGATTTCGCTTTCGCCTTCGGTTTCCAGGCGACGCTGGATGGAATTGACCAGCTTTTCGATGCGGTCCTCATCCACCGGGCGCTTGCGCAAGGCAACACGGATAGACCGCGCGAGCTTTTCACGTTCGAACGGCACGCGCCGCCCATCAGTCTTGATGATGGTAATCTCGCGTAGCTGCACACGCTCAAAAGTCGTGAAACGCGCGCCGCATTCTGTGCAGGCCCGGCGGCGGCGAATGGCCGCGCTATCTTCCGCCGGGCGGCTATCCTTGACCTGCGTATCTTCAAATCCGCAGAAGGGGCACTTCATGCCGGATAGATCGGGAAGCGATGGCAGAGTTCCATCACCCGCGCCTTCACCGAAGCTTCCACCGCGCTATTGCCAGCTTCATCATTGGCCCGCGCCGCACCATCCAGCACTTCACCGATCAGCTTGCCAATCTGGCGGAATTCCGCCTCTCCAAAGCCGCGTGTGGTGCCGGCGGGCGTGCCAAGGCGCACACCCGATGTCACCATCGGCTTTTCGGGGTCAAAGGGAATGGCGTTCTTGTTGCAGGTCAGATGCGCGCGATTAAGCGCCGCTTCCGCGACCTTGCCGGTCAGCTTCTTTGGCCGCAAATCCACCAGCAACAGATGATTGTCGGTGCCACCCGTCACCAGATCCAAACCTTGCGCCTGCAATTCACCCGCCAGCGCCTTGGCATTGGAGACAATCTGGCGCGAATAGGTGCGGAATTCCGGGCGCAGCGCTTCCCCAAAGGCAACAGCCTTGGCCGCGATCACATGCATCAGCGGCCCGCCTTGCAGGCCAGGGAAAACCGCCGAGTTGAACTTCTTCGCCAGCGCTTCGTCATTCGTCAGAATCATGCCACCGCGCGGGCCACGCAAAGTTTTATGCGTGGTGGTGGTGGCGACATGTGCATGGGGGAAGGGCGAAGGGTGCGCACCACCGGCAACCAGGCCCGCGAAATGCGCCATATCCACCATGAAATAGGCACCAACCTCATCGGCAATGGCGCGGAAGGCCGCGAAATCCCAAATACGCGCATAGGCGCTGCCGCCGGCAATGATCAGCTTGGGCTTTGCTTCGCGCGCAATGCGCGCCACTTCCGCCATATCAATCTGCTGGTCTTCGCGCCGCACCGTATAAGGCGCCGGCTTGAACCATTTGCCGGAAAGATTAGCGGGTGACCCATGCGTCAAATGCCCACCGGCCGCGAGATCAAGCCCCATGATGCAATCGCCTGGCTGCAACAGCGCCAGGAAGACTGCCTGGTTCGCTTGCGCGCCCGAATGCGGCTGCACATTTGCGAAGCCGCACTCAAACAGCTTGCAGGCGCGTTCAATGGCCAGACGTTCGGCAATATCCACCGCCTCGCAGCCGCCATAATAGCGCCGG
The DNA here is from genome assembly GCA_903927465.1 of uncultured Rhodospirillales bacterium. Classification (GTDB taxonomy): domain Bacteria; phylum Pseudomonadota; class Alphaproteobacteria; order Acetobacterales; family Acetobacteraceae; genus Neoroseomonas. Next base: position 11,205 of record CAIYMY010000019.1, read on the forward strand.
CCTGGATAGCCTTCGGCGTATTTATTCGTCATCACCGACCCCTGCGCTTCCATCACAGCGCGGGAGACAATGTTTTCTGACGCGATCAGCTCAATGCCATCCTGTTCGCGTTCCAATTCCTGCGCCACGGAGGCAGCAATTTCGGGATCGGATACGGCCAGGCTTGCGGTGAAGAAGCCAGCGGGGGGCGGGGCGGCGCCGAGGCCTTCCGGCGCACGGACCAGGGCGGGGAGGGGGGTTTTCATGGCATTGTTTTTGCGCCCGCCGCGCCCTGCTTGGCAAGCGCTGGATCGAGCTTTTGTACCCGCCCCACATGCCGCCCACCTTCAAAAGGCGAGGCCAGAAAAGCCCGAATGGCATCCAGCGCGACCTCAATCCCCGTTGTGCGGGCGCCGAGGCAGGCGATATTGGCGTTGTTATGGGCGCGCGTCAGCCGCGCTTCGGTCGCGTTATGCAGCACGGCAGCGCGAATGCCGGGGTGGCGATTGGCGGCGATTGCCATGCCAATCCCGGTGCCGCAGACCAGAATGCCGAAGCCGTCACTGCCCGCCACCCGGTCGCACACCGCATGGGCGAAATCCGGGTAATCCACCGATCCAGGCCCATGCGTGCCGAGATCGTCAAATGCCAGCCCTTCGGCTTCCAAAGCGGCCTTCAACACCTGTTTCAGCGGCAGGCCGGCATGGTCAGAGGCGATGGGGATGGGCATGGCGGGGCGCTCCAGTGGCCGAGAAAAGACGGCTTAGCGGAAATTCCCGCGATTCGCAGCCGGGGTTTCAGCCGAAAACCTGGCCCCAGGCAGTGCGCAGCGCCTGATCCACTTCCGCCATGCTGGCCGGGATGCCGAGTGCATGCAGGCTGGTCACGCCATGCTCCGCTATCCCGCAGGGCACGATTCCGCCGAAATGGCCAAGATCCGGCGCCACATTCAACGCCACGCCATGCCAGGAAACCCAGCGCGTGACACGCACACCAATGGCGCCAATCTTCGCCTCCTGCCCGGTCGCCTTGTCCGCGACCCAAATGCCAACCCGGCCTTCACGCCTTTCGCCCGGTACGCCGAAATGCGCCAGGGTCAGGATCAGCCACCCCTCCAGCCCCGCGACAAAGGCGCGCACATCGCGCGCCGGGATGCCGCCATGGGGGCGGTGTAGATCAAGCAACACATAGCCCGTGCGTTGCCCCGGCCCGTGATAGGTCCATTGCCCGCCGCGCCCAGCCTCAAAAACCGGAAAGCGGGCATCGCGCAAATCCTCAGCGCGGGCGGAAGTGCCGGCGGTGTAGCTTGGCGGGTGTTCCACCAGCCACACAGCCTCCGCTGCACTGCCCGCGCGTATGGAAGCGGCGCGGGTTTCCATGCGCGAAAGCGTCTCGGCATAGGGGGTAAGGCCCGGCAGGGTTTCCCATTCAAGGGCGGGCGTTGATAGGGGCGCGTTCATGGGCTAATAGGCCCGCCTTCTACCTGGTTTGCGGCCATGGCGGAATGGTAGACGCGCCAGCTTGAGGTGCTGGTGGGGGAAACCCCGTGGAAGTTCGAATCTTCTTGGCCGCACCAAATTTCACCCTTTCGGGTGTTGCTGGGTAAGGTAGCCCTCATGGATGA